>NZ_CP188301.1:0-123640 GCF_050037805.1 Winslowiella sp. 2C04
TTCCGCGGAATGTTCGGATCGCGTCTGCGTATCCTGACCAATAATGGCGAAATGCTGGGCGCCTGTCCGGCCCGAATGGATGCCCCCAGCTCTTATATCTCCCCGGAAAGTTTTGACCTTCTGACGTTGACCAAAGGACCGCAAACGGTCCTGTGGGGGCCGGGTAACTCTGCAGGGACAATTCGTTTCGATCGTGGGGTCCGCTTGGAAAACGGAAATTATCCCACGCTAAGACTATATTTTGTACAGCAGTGGAGAAGGATGAGAGACCAGCAGTTCATTAACAGGGACTCCTTTTTGCTTAAGCGGCTCAATGGTTCTTTCTATATAAACCGTATTCCAGAGTGTTATCGCCGCCGTATGTAGTGTCAGCGCCGGTGGCGTGGTAACGCTGATCCTCCCACCCCCAGATCCCTGATTTCATTCAGCCGGTGCATGAAGGATGCTCGCCCAAGGGCCTCACCCTTATTCAGCCCCGCCTGTATGCATCGGCCTAAGCCTTTATCGCAAAATCAGTCCAGCATATACAGCGTCCGATCTCTGCAGAAAATCTCCCTCTGCGCTACGAGTTTGAACGCATTTACTCTGTTTATAGGTAACATTCGCTCCACGATATAATGATATCGGCAACGTATTCAGCATCCTGAGCATGAGTCAGAAGGTGATCCGCCTTACCCAACGAAATGAAACTCTTGGGATGCTTTGCTGCTTTGAATATTTTTTCGGCCTGCTCAATTAACACAGTATCATCTTCAGTCGCATGAAAAATAAGCAGAGGCTTGTTCATGGCGAACACCTTATGAGCGATTTTGTGTTCCTGAATATTGTCCAGCATCTGTTTCTTTAAGGTAAATACCCGCCCGGCCAGCTCAACGGGATAGGCTCCATGCTGGTTAATGTTTTCAACATCATCCTTAAAAAGACGTTTTACGTGTGTCAGTTCTCCGGGTGATCCTATGGTGACAACGGCCTTTGCCTCAGGAACTTCGCCGGCAATAGACAGAATGGCCGATCCCCCCAGGCTATGGCCGATGAGCAAAGAAGGCGCTTCGTACTGTCGGCGGAGATAATCTACCGCGCAAAGCAGGTCCGAAATATTGGATGAGAAGTTGGTGTTGGAAAAATCCCCTTCGCTGTTTCCCAGACCAGTAAAATCAAACCGGAGAACGGCGATAGCATTCTCTGTCAGTTTCCGCGCAATACGCGCCGCGCCTTTGAGGTCTTTGCCACACGTAAAACAATGAGCTAACAGCGCAAACGCTTTAGGATTTTCAGGAAGTTCAAGCAATCCGGCCAGTTCTTCACCAGCCGCATTTTTGAACGTAAATTTTAGTTTTTTCATAGGATATTCCAGGTCTTAAACTGATTTCATATGTTTGATCGCAGGGAAAAATAATCTTCTGCTCTGCATCTGGCATTACGCGTTTTCCTTCCTCTACTGGGGATGTGAAACAGAATTCATTCCGAATGCCTGTCCTCACCTTCCAGTTTGAAAGCTGATTATTGCTTCCTGTTCGGTGAACACTTACGCTATGCTACCAACTAGATGGTAGTTTACAAGAATTTTATGAGGTCTCACTGAATGGCCAATTGCGCGCTCATTCTTAAAATATCCCTGGCAATGCTGGCGTTTGCTGCAAACTCTATTCTGTGCCGTCTGGCCCTGCAGGGAGGCCACATTGATCCCCTTTCATTCAGCAGCCTCAGGCTGGCCAGTGGTGCACTCGTCCTGTCACCTTTCTTGTTTTATCACGCAAAAACTACATTATCGCTGTGGCGTCCGCTGAGCGGATTTTACCTCATGGTGTACGCAGTGCTCTTCTCTGTCGCCTATATCCATCTCGATACCGGGGCAGGTGCGCTGTTACTTTTTGGTGCCGTACAGTTTGCGATGGTGATCCACGGATTATTTAAAGGGGAATCACTCTCCGTTATGCGGGCTTGCGGTTTAGTTATTGCTCTGGCAGGAATTGCTGCCCTGCTGTTACCCGGGGCGAAGGCACCGCCGCTTTACAGTGCACTTATGATGATCGTTGCCGGATTAGCCTGGGCCGCCTATTCCGTCAGGGGGAGGGCGGGCCAGGCGGCCGGGGCTTCAACGGCGGCAAATTTTGTACTCGCCACGCCGATGGCTCTCGCTCTTTCGTTGCTGTTTATGAAGCAGGGTCACTATGATGCTGCGGGCATTGCTTTGTCATTGCTGTCCGGTGCCGCCGCCTCAGCCGGTGCATATGTATTGTGGTATACCCTTTTACCCTCTCTCGGCTCTATCACCGCCAGTACCCTTCAGCTCAGCGTTCCCTGTCTGGCAATGCTAGGGGGTGTGGTATTCCTGGATGAATCACTGACGGTCAGAACGATATTTTCTGCCCTGGCGGTGCTGACTGGCATTGTGATGGTGACACGCGAGAAATCCCCCCGTCAGTCGATGACAAAGGCGAGAGAACCTTAATAACGCAATTAATTCATGCAGTTGTGATGATTCTCTTATGTTAATCACACGAGCCAGTTTTCCCGCTCCGGCATCAGACTGACAGTAATACTGAGGTCGACGTTTCTGACTGCACCTAAGGCAGGTTTATGAAATGAAATATGATTTTGATGAGTACGTAAGCAGAGAGAAAACAGACAGTCTCACCGTGGACGGCTGGCGGGAATACCTGTTTTCGGGACAGTCCGAATTTGCAATGCGGTATCCGGCAGAAGGGCTAATCAACCTCTGGGTTGCTGACATGGCTTTTGCCACACCAGAGCCGATTCTTCAGGCCATCAGAGACCGTCTGGATAGAAAAATACTCGGCTACACTAAAATCTACGACGAAGAATACTATGAGATCTTTGGCAGCTGGTGTGAGCGACAATATGGTCACCGTTTCAAAACGGAAGACATTGTGCTGTCTCCGGGCATTATTCCCGCGCTGAACCGTCTCGTCCCGCTTCTGACCGACATGGATGACAGTATTCTTATTATGACGCCTTCATATGGCCCGTTTAAAAAGGCGGGTGAATACAGTCAGCGTCGCGTGGTGTACTCGGCGTTAAAAAAATCAGCAGGCGGCTGGGAACCTGACTGGGAAGACTTTGCACGCAAAGCCAGTCAGGCCGATTTACGTGTGAAAATTCTTTTCCTGTGTAATCCGCATAACCCGACCGGACGAGTCTGGCGGCCTGATGAACTTAAGCGGATTATTGAAATTTGCCTGGCCAATGACATCTGGGTGATATCTGACGAAATTCACTGCGACCTGCCCCGAAGCGGTATCGGTCATACACCGGCCGCCTCTCTTTTCCCTGATTCTACACGCATTATTACCTGCATGTCCTCGAGTAAAACATTCAATCTGGCCGGGAATTTGTTGGCAAATATTATTATTCCGGATCCCGGTGTCAGAAGCGAGTGGCGTCTCAGACACGACGAGTTCATCTCTCCACTGAGCCTGGCAGCAAACAAAGCGGCGTGGAGTGAATGTGATGACTGGCTTGTCCATCTGAGGGAATATATTGACGGCAATTTCCAGTACCTGCACGACTATCTCAAAAGCTATTTACCCGAAACCAGATTCTCGATCCCCGAAGGGACATATCTGGCCTGGATAGATATTAGCCGCTACCTGCCCGACACCGCAGGTGAGGATTTATCGCTGTATTTTGCCCGGGAGTCAGGGGTCCTTCTTGAAGGGGGCTTGCTGTTTGTCGACAATGGGGACGGATATATCCGGTTAAATCTGGCCTGCCCACGGAGTATGCTGACAGCAGGGATGAAAAGAATTTCACAGGTACTGCGGATACCGGCTCCTCATCGTGTATAACCCCTTTCTCTCTGGCCGTTTTGTCCTGTCAGGATGTCGTCAGAACCCGGCATAACACCCTGTGCCGGGAACACAAAAGGCACGGATGAACAGGTCGTGAATATTCTTAGTGAAGCCTGCTGATGACATGTCTGGCGACAAAAAAATGCCGCCCTTAAGGGGCGGCTTATGCCAGCGTCACGGGGTTATCGTCTGACCGCCATGATGCCCGCATCGACATCCCAGATAGCGCCCGTCACCCATGAGGTTTTGTCAGACAACAGGAAGAGAATAGTGTTTGCCACATCTTCGGCAGTTCCGACGCGTCCCAGCGGGTGGAAATCGTTCAGCGACTTCATAGCATCTGCGATATCCGCTTTGTCCATGAAGCCTTCGTATATCGGCGTATGAACAATCCCGGGAGACACCGCGTTGACACGAATACCCGCGCTGGCCAGCTCAATCGCCAGATTACGCGTCAGGGCATGCAGACCCGCTTTTGCCATTGAATAGGCCGAGGCCGGCGAGTCACCCAGTGCAGCCTGAGCACCAATCGAACCGACGTTGACGATAGACCCTTCGAGCTTCGCGGCGAGCATGTTCTTCACGACATCCTGTGTAATAAAGAACGTGGCTCGGTTCAGCGAAAGATACATGTCATAATCGGCAAAGCTGTGCTCGGTAAATCCTTTGGGCATGAAGATACCGGCGGCATTCACCATCAGGCTGATATCGCGATGGTGAGCATTAATTTCCTGACGGATAGTTTCCATACCTTCTTCGGTCATCAGGTTCGCCGCGATGACCGCAACCGGTCCCAGAGGGCTCAGTTCTTTTTGCACCGCTTCGGCTTTGTCTTTTTTATTCCCGGTCAGCACGACACTGCCGCCCGCTTCCAGTACCATGCGTGCCACGGCCAGGCCCATGCCGCTGGTACCGCCGACGACGAGCAGTTTTTTACCTTTGAAAAAAGTGTTCATTTTCTGACTTCATTACTGGTGGGTAAGACGTTGCCGGCAGCGTGAAACTGCCGGCGGTTGACGGATTAAATAATGCAGCCATCCGTTCCGCAGGTCTGACCCGCAGTGGCTGAAAATTCGGTTTGCTGTTCATCCCAGACCTGACGCAGGGCATTCAAAAAGTTATCTGCTGCCTGAGCCCCGCTGATGGCATATTTTTCGTTCATCACAAAAACCGGAACGCCGCTGAGGCCAATAGACTGTGCGTGGGCTTCATCGTCGGAAACGGTGGCGCGAAAATCGTCATTTTCCAGGGCGGCTTCAGCGTCAGCTTTCGGCATACCGGCTTCTACGGCCATGGCAACGAGCTGCTGACGGTCAAAGAGAGAGCGACCTTCGGTGATACTGCCATGATAAAAACGTTCTTCCACCGCGTCCGCAATTCCGGCCTTACGCGCGGCAACCAGCAGGGTGTGTGCATCTTCTGTATCACCAAACATCATGCCGTCGAAGTTGTAGATCAGACCTTCAGATTTACCGGCGGTGCCCACCTGATTCATCATCAGCTCCGCTGAATGCTGACTGCCCAGCTTTTTAACGATGGCATCCTTAAAAGGCATCGCGGGAGTACCACCGGCCAGACGGTAGCTGTGATGGCGGATCACCACCTGGTCGCGAAATTCAAAGCGATTCAGACCCTGTTCAAATCTTTTTTTAGCAATCCAGCACCACGGGCAGACCAAATCTGACCAGATATCGATGGTAAGGGTGGGTTTCAGCGTTTGCATAATGATTCCTCAAAGACGTTGGGCGGTCGGATCTCACTTATCAGAGAACCGCGACCGTATGGGATTTATTGCGCCTGCCAGACCGGGTAATCGGTATAGCCTTTTTCCGGGGAACCACTGACGCCGTAGTAGGTGGCGCGGTCACTTTCTGCCAGTGGCCAGCCGTTTTGCATTCTTTCAACCAGATCCGGGTTAGCGATGTAGGGCACACCAAATGCCACCAGATCCAGCTCATCATCTTCCAGAGCCTGCTCTGCGATATCACGGGTAAAACCGCCGGCAGCGATGATGGTGCCTTTAAACGTGTTGCGAAAACGGCGGCGGAAGCCTTCCGGAAGTGGCGCTTTGGTGTACACCGGCTGATAGTAAAGGTGTACGTAGGCCAGTTCCCGCTGACCGAGCGCGTCGGTGATGGCTGACCAGGTTTGCTCTTCACCTTCATACGGCGCGAGGTCATAAATGCGGCCGAACGGTGACAGGCGCACGGCAACGTGGCTGTTACCCACGGCTTCCGCCACGGCGTCAATGGTCTCCAGTAGGAAACGCTGACGATTTTCCACCGAGCCGCCGTATTCGTCGGTGCGGGTGTTCAGTTCGCTACTGAGGAACTGGTCAAAGATGAATCCGTTTGCCGCCATGATTTCCACGCCGTCAAAGCCGGCTTCCATCGCCAGGCGTGCGGAGTGCACGAAGTCTGCAGTGATGCGTTTAACTTCATGCGTTTCCAGCGCGCGTGGCTGGCTTGGTACAACCGGGCCCGGTTCTCCGGATTCGGTCAGCGCAAAAACGGTGGTATTGACCGCCTGAACGGTGCCCGCTGAAACCGGCGCTATGTGGCCTGGCTGAAGAGAGACGTGAGACATACGGCCGACGTGCCAGAGCTGCGCGAAAATACGGCCACCTTTGGCGTGAACCGCTTGTGTCACCTTACGCCAGCCCTGGACGTGTTCGTCGTTGTAGATACCAGGGGTATAAAGGTAACCCCGGCCTTCTTCTGAAACCGGCATCCCTTCGGTGATGAGCAGGCCAGCAGAAGCACGCTGTGCATAGTACAAAGCCACGACCTCATCCGGCACGTCATTCATGGTGCGGGTGCGGGTCATCGGTGCCATGACTACACGGTTTTTTAACGCCAGGCCAGACAGATTGTAGGGGGTGAAAAGCTTACTCATCGTATACCTCACAAAAAACAAAAAGGAGTATCCCGGCAGGGATTTGCACAGCCCGGCAGTATCATCGACTGGACGTCGCGCACTGGAGTTGCATAAACATCTGATGGGTGGCAATATACCAACCATCTAGTAGGTAGGTCAATGGCTGTGTCGTATTTTTTTGTCATAACGCAGCCATTTCTGAATTGTCACTCATTTTGCGAGGTCATCACCATGCGTACATTAACAGCTTATAACGAAGATAATTTCCGCCAGATAGAGCAGTACAAAGGAATATCGGTGGTACGTTTCTCTGCACCCTGGTGTCCGCCCTGTCAGACCAGCGAAGAAATGTTCAGTCAGTTTGCAGACCGGCTCGATAGAGATATTCAGGTGGGGAAAGTCAATGTAGATCAGGCGCCGGTGCTGACAACCAAATACGAGATCTGGGGGCTGCCGTCTGTACTGATATTTCATGAAGGGCAATTAGTTAAACGCATACCGGGTGTGAAACCTGCATCGGTATATGCTCAGGCTATTGCGGACATAAAAAAAGGGCAGTAATGCCCTTTTAACGTGGAATTTATTAATGCTTAACCGCGTGCCTGACCGACGGCATCCAGAGTGCGGGCTGAATAAATGACCGCCGCGCCAGCGTTGAGGTTAATCGCCACGCCCAGCGCTTCAGCAATTTCAGCGTCGGTTGCACCGGCTTTCACAGCGGCGTCGGCGTGAAAAGCAATACAGCCGTCGCAGCGGGTTGTGACTGCGCACGCCAGGGCAATGAGTTCACGCACTTTTGCGCCCAAAAGGTCAGTTTTGTTACCTGCGTTGCCCAGGGCAACCACGCCTTTCATGGTCTCGGGGGTCAGTTTGCCCAACTCGCCTAAACGTTGCATTAACTCTGAGCGATAGTTGTTCCAGTCCAGCATAGTGTCATTCTCCTGAATGAGGGGTATTAAGAAGCAGTTTTATATACTTAAGGCTGTTGGCGAAGGCTTCGGGTCTGGCCGTTACATGCGCCACTACGCTTGAGCCTTCACAGACATTAATGATCATCAAAGCAATATCTGATGGTTCGGCATGGGATGAAAACTCACCTGACTCCATGCCCGCCCTGACGACTTTTGTGAGCCACTCGATTTGCATATCGAAATAAAGTGATGTCTGTACAGTAATTGCCTGAGGCAGATTGGCGGTCTCTGCTGACAACGCACAACACAGTGGCAGTAGCGAAGCTTTATGGCTTTGCGCGAAGATATCGATGTAAGCCGCAATTCTTCTCTCCGCGCTTTTCTCAGTCGCCTCTATCTGCTCAAATACGCGTTGTGTATCAGAGAACGCCTGTATTACCACCTGCTCACCCAGAATATCTTTGGTCGGGAAATGGTGATGAATACTGGCCTTGGTGATACCCACTATTTTTGATAAATCAGCATAGCTGAATGCTGAATACCCTTTTTCGCGCATCAGGTGTTCTGCTTCGCTGAGCAGCCGTTCCCGTGTCATGGTTGTCATAATCACTCCATATAATCTACTAGTTGATAGATTATATTGTTGCTATTTTTCCGTAGCAAGTTGTATCACTGACTCAGTATCGTGCAGAGCTGAACGTCACTGCCATCCTGCATTCTGAATGGCAGCATTACATCTCTGACATCACGCCAGGCGTGTAATCATTTCAACCGGATTAGCCAGAGTATCGTGGATTGGCGAATTCTTTTGCATTTCGCTGACCAGCGCTTCTAACTCCTCGCGACTGGCGGTCTTGCTCGTAAGGTGAACATCGACGCGAATAGATTTCGCACCTTTACGCACGTTGCTGTCCAGCCCAAGGAAGCCGTTGAGGTTGATATCGAAATTAAGATCCAGCTCGATACCGTCCAGGTCGATCCCTTTTTCAGCAGCCATCATGGTAAGGGTGGCGGTATAACAGCCAGCCAGCGCCTGCATGATGTATTCAGTCGGGCTCATGCCGGTATCGGTGCCGAGTAAACCTGCGGGTTCATCACCGATATTAGAAAATTTCCCCACACGGCTGGTATCGATAACGCCGTTCTGGATTGTGGCGCCGGTCTCTGTGCGAACGGTTAATCCGCCGCTGGAACGGGCTTTCATCTGGAAAGTCAGGTTACCCAGGCCAGGCTGGCTGCGAACTGCTTCACGGGTATTGTGGATCGCAGCTGCGTCTGCAGAAGGTTTAACGGTAGTAGACATAATGGCTCCTGTAATTTCTTGATAAAAGGTATAGCTGGTGTAATCAGTACCAACCATCTAGTTGGTAGATTAATATCGCGAACCTCTTTTGTCTACTCTTTTATAAAAAATAGGGGGAAAAGAACCCAGTAGGCTGTTTTATTTCATAATAACCCTTTGATTTTTTTTATAATCTTCCCAGCCGCTCACTCTTGCAGCAATCCAGCCTTTACCCGAAGGATAGTCTGGCGGGTGGTATTAAATTCCCGGGCAATAGCACTGATACTGATGCCAGCATTTAGGCGCTCTGTCACTGTTTGCTTTTGTTCCTCGCTCAGGATGGGGGGGCGACCGAAGCGTTTTCCAGCCGCTTTTGCCCTCGCAATACCTGAATACGTTCGCTCAAGCAGCAAATCCCGCTCAAACTCCGCTACAGCAGAAATTACCTGCATAGTCATTTTTCCGGCCGGACTGGTCAAGTCAACGCCTCCGAGTGCGAGACAATGAACGCGAATATCTAAAGCCGCCAGTTGCTCTACTGTTTTTCGGATATCCATCGCATTACGACCCAGACGGTCAAGTTTGGTGACAATCAGTACATCCCCATTTTCCATGCGATCTAGCAACCGGATAAATTCGGGGCGTTCGCTGGCAGCAACCGAGCCACTGATATGCTCCTCAATAAGTCGTTGGGATCTGATGGCAAAACCCGCCGCTTCAATTTCACGACGCTGGTTTTCTGTGGTCTGTTCCAGAGTTGAGACCCTGCAGTAGGCAAAAACACGTGACATGGGAAACTTTCCGTACGAAATGGATGTCCGAATTATAACGTGTGTCCGAAATTAATTTCACTAAGTTTCGGACATGTGCTGTAAGTGGTGTACGAAACCGACCGGTTTCGGTCACAGCGAACAAATAAGGGGTTTGAGGGCCATTGATGTAAAAAACCACGCTAAGAGCTTTCAGATTGCGGATATTTCCCCATATACCCACTTCTTATAAACCCCATTAGGCATTGACCCAATTCCATTGGTAATTGGCTGGCAGGCTACTCACCCTGCCATGAAAGTGTCCTTATACTGGCATAGTCACAGGTTTCTGGCTCATCTGGATGAATAAAATCACCCGATTGAACTCTATCAGGCCTCATAACTCACTTTGTTATCTGCTCGTTAGGACGCTTTCTCAGACAGTAAGGAAGTCAGAGTCTGACACTCACTATAAGCTGATTTCAGTATCTTCAGGAGCTTCACAATAATGTTAAATATGCATCGGCAAGTCCTGATACTTGCGGGTTCTCAGGCCCTTTTCCAGTCAATATCGGTTCTGATAATGACCATCGGTGGGCTGGCCGGCGCACTATTAACGCCCAGTCTTTCGTTGATCACTGTCCCGCTCTCAATGGCGAGTCTCGGAACGGTGTTAGTCATGTTTCCTGCGTCTTTATGGATGAGCCGGGCAGGTAGAAAAATAGGCTTCATCACCGGCGCTCTGTGTGGAATAGTTGCGGCAGTCATTTCCATGATCGCAATGTTCCATCATTCATTCATTCTGCTATGTCTCGGGATGTTCTTTCTGGGGATCTTTCAGGCTTTTGCGCAGTTTTATCGCTTTGCGGCGGGAGAAGTAGCACTCCCGGCATTTCGTACTAAAGCTATTTCGCTGGTACTGGCCGGCGGCGTTGTGGCAGCCCTGTTAGGACCGTTTCTGGCCAGTCGCGGCAGTGTATTGTTCAGTGTGCCCTATGTAGGCTCATTCCTCTTTATGGGCATACTGGCCTCGCTGGGCCTGTTGTTATTGTCACGTTTGCAGATACCGGTCCAGCCTGGTGAACCTTCCGGGCAAGTGCCGGCAAGGCCGTGGAAAAAAGTAGTTTCTCAGCCTGCGTATCTTGTCGCCCTTTTTTCCGGCGCATCCGGATTTGGAATAATGGTTCTGGGCCTGACGGCAACGCCCATTGCAATGAAGCATTACGGTTTTGACTTGTCACAAATCGCCGTCGTGATCCAACTCCACATACTGGGCCGTTTCGTACCGTCGTTTTTCACGGGAAAACTGATCGACCGGTTCGGTGTCATTAACATTAAGCTGACGGGCGTTCTTCTCATGCTTGCCTACATTGCTCTGGCTGTTTCGGGCGTTACGTGGGGGATATTTGCCATTGCATTAGTCCTGATGGGGATAGGGTGGAATTTTCTCTACATCGGCGGAACCAGCCTGCTGGCAACAACTTACACCACGGGAGAAAGGGGGATTGCACAGGCGGCAAATGACATGAGCGTCTTTATCTTCAGCCTTCTTTGTTCTCTGGGAGCTGGCCCGCTGCTCAATGCTTATGGTTGGAAAACCATGCACCTTCTTTTAGTGCCCTGGGTGCTTGGCCTTGCGGTACCCCTGCTTTGGCTGGCTTTGTGTAAAAAACGTCACGCTATAACAGAGGAAGAGGTCACTTTGCCGTTGCCGTAAGGCGGGATACCTGATCTTATGAAGAAATACACAGGAAAAAATAATTTTTTATTGGCCCGCTCCCATCGAAATTTGACTTTACGCCCCCTCACGGGATTGAGTGTTTAGTTGCTAGTTTTTAGGTCACTCTGTGACCCTTTCGACAAATAAATCCCAAGGACTGAACATGAAAAATGCACTGATCGTTATCGATATCCAGAATGATTATTTCCCAGGTGGTTCCTTTCCACTTGAGGCGCCTGAAACAGCCTGTAAAGGTGCAGTTAACGCGATTGAAAAAGCGCGTGAGGAAGGCTGGTTGATCGTCGGTATTCAGCATATCGCAACAGCCGATGCACCATTCTTCAGGCCTGACAGTGAGGGTGCGAAAATTCATCCGGATGTTGTCGCTGCGCTGGGAGATGCGCCGGTTATCATTAAGAAAGAGGCAGACAGCTTCTTAGAAACCGGTCTTGAGCAGCTGCTACGTGACAACGGCATTACTGATATTTATCTTACCGGCATGATGACGCAACACTGTGTCACGCATACGGCGCTTTCCCCGCAGGGACTGGGGATGAATATGCACATTATTGCTGAAGGGTGCGCTGCGCCAACCAAAGCACTGAGCGACCTTGCCCTGTTCGGGCTGAGTGCGCGCTGCAGCGTAAAATAACTCTCTGGTTTGTAAAAATCGCAGGTCTATATATGGGTTGTGTTGTTACCCGATAACACAGCCCTCTCTTTGATAACCCTCCCGGCTTCATCGTGGCTATTTACGGTGTACGACCGCTTATTCATATAAACATCTGCTTAATTTATTAAGGAAAAAATGCTCATCGCCTTATACAGCCTGCTGCCTATTTTCCTGGCCTTTGCGGGCGGACTTAACCTGAAAAAAGTCGTTAAAAATAGTCACCCTTCCTTCTTTGATAAAATTTCAATGCTGTCTCTGTATTTGCTTCTGTTGTTTATGGGGGCCACGGTTGGCGAGATCCCTGATATTAAGGGGCAACTCTCCGTCGCGGGCTTTAATGCTCTGATCATTGCGTCAGGTACATCGGTGGTCACCTTTATTACCCTGGTCGCTGTGGGCAAGCTGAGTGGAGAAAAACGGCTTCTCCGTAATGCTTCACACCTGCAGAACAGTCATTCAGATCTGCTGTCAATTTTTCTTCCCACGCTTACTCAGATAATCACGGCGGCGGCCGGCTTTATACTGGGGTTCAGAGGGTTAATGCCCGACCTGGACGCAGACCGCATTATATCTTTGCTTCTGTATCTGTTGATATTTTCCGTCGCGGTAAAATTATCGTATTCGAATATCAGTATTAAACGCGTGCTGTTAAACAAAGCTAACCTGAGGCTGACGTTGGTCACGATATTATCATCATTTATGGGGGCCGCCCTGGCATCATTGTTTATCAACGTGCCGCTCCATGAGGTTCTTGCGATCGGATCCGGGTTTGGCTGGTATACCCTTTCTGGAACGCTGTTCACCAAAATGGGCAATCCTCTGTTAGGAACCGTGGCTTTCTTAAGCGATCTGTTTCGCGGGATATCTGCGCTGATGCTCATTCCGCTGATTTCGCGGTTCGGTTACAGTAACGCCACTATCGCTATATCCGGTTCAACGGCTCTTGATGTGACGCTGCCAGTTATTGAGAAGTACTGCGGCGCGGATTATGTCCCTTTTGCTGTTCTGATGGGCGGGATCACGACGCTGGTTGTTCCCTTTTTGATCCCTTTTTTCTATTACCTTTGAACAGGCCTTTTGGCAGCGGAGAAAGGACAGTAAGAAAACTTAACCATTGCGATTGACCTGATTTCATCGACTTATGACCTGTGGGCATATCACGGCCTATCCCTTCCTGCTCTTATAGTAAAGCCACTCGCAGCCACCCAGTCGAACGCAGTGGCTGAGCCTCAAAATCTGATGAATCCCTGGAGCAACTAATGAAATTAACGCAAATCCGCAATGCCACTCTCGTGCTGCAATATGCCGGTAAAAAATTCCTTATCGACCCAATGCTGGCAGAAAAGGAAGCCTGGGATGGTTTTGCCGGGAGTGCTCGCCCGCACCTGCGTAATCCCATGGTTGCTTTGCCTGTGCCTGTAGAAGATTTACTGGCTGTTGATGCCGTTATCCTGACCCACACTCATACCGATCACTGGGACGAAGCAGCGCAGCAGGCTGTTCCTAAAGACATGCTTATTTATACGCAGGATGAAAAAGATGCGGCGCTGATCCGTTCTCAGGGCTTTTTTAACATCCGGGTACTGAAAGATGAAAATCATTTTGTTGACGGACTGACGATTTATAAAACTGACGGCCAGCACGGCAGTAACGAACTGTACGCCGATGCCCAATTGGGTGATTTACTGGGTGACGCATGCGGTCTGGTCTTCACGCATCATGATGAAAAAACGCTTTATATCGCCGGTGACACCGTCTGGGTTAAGCCTTATGTAAAAAGCCTTCAGCGCTTCAAGCCGGAGATTGTGGTACTCAATACCGGCTATGCGGTCAACGACCTGTACGGTCCGATCATCATGGGCAAAGAAGATACCTTGCGCACGCTTAAGATGTTGCCGACTGCGACCATCGTGGCGTCTCACATGGAATCAATCAATCATTGCCTCCTTACCCGCGCAGAATTACGCGAGTTCTCACTTGAACACGGTATTGAAGATAAGATTCTTATTCCTGCAGACGGTGAAACAATGGCTTTCTGATAAGCCAATAAGATTGATTCAGGGGAAGAATGTATTCCGACAGGTCACCTGTTATCCTCTGATCAATCGGAATCAGCAATACTGCCGCCGGTGTTCCGGTGGCTATCCTTTACGGTAAGGTTAACGTTATGTCTGCATTGACGGTCGCCGTGATTGCCACGGCCGGATTCAGCCCGTTTCACTTTTCAGTCCCCTGTATTATTTTCGGACAGTCTATGCCGCAGCCGGATTTATTCCGCGTGGAAATTTGTGCTGAAAAACCGGGCGTCGTCCTGTCAGATATTGGCCTGTCAATCAATGTGGAACATGGCCTTGAGTTACTTGACGTCGCAGACATTATTATCGTGCCTTACTGGAATCATCCGGAAGAGCGGCCTTCTCAGGCGTTACTTGATAAGCTGATAAACGCATGGCAGCGCGGCGCAGAAGTGGTGGGGCTTTGCCTGGGAGCTTACGTGCTCGCGTATTCCGGCTTGCTGGATCAGCACCGGGCTGCAACACACTGGGAGTTCGAGCAGGACTTCGTTGAACGATTTCCCGCCGTTCGTCTGGACAGCAACTCGCTGTATACCAGCGATGAACGCCTTATTACCTCTGCCGGCACCGCCGCCGGTATTGACTGCTGTCTTAATATCATCAGGGATCATTACGGTTCAGCGGTTGCAAACCGGGTAGCAAGAAGAATGGTGGTTCCTCCTTACCGGGAAGGCGGTCAGGCACAGTTTATTGAACGCCCGGTCCCTGTATCTACGCGGGACGGAAAAATGAACGAGCTGATGGACTACCTGCGTCGCAATCTGGACAAGCCGCACGACCTCGACTCGCTGGCGGGGTTTGCCAGCATGAGCAGGCGGACACTTACCCGTCATTTTTTTAAGGCAACCGGGACAACGCTGGGTGACTGGCTAAACGCTGAGCGTCTTCAGAGAAGCCAGGAGTTGCTGGAAACTACGGACAGCAGTATTGAAAGCGTGTCTGACATGGCCGGGTTTCAGTCGCCAATCTCTTTCCGCCAGAGTTTTAAGGCGAAATTCAGCGTCAGCCCAAGCGAATGGCGCCGGGCATTTCGCGGTCCTGTACCTGTTGATCACGAAAAGGCCTGAGCGGAAGCTAAGAAATCAGAATAGTTTTAAAAAACTGGCAACCTGATACCGGAATGAAAATTTGTTCCTGAAATGAGTGAACTTGCTCATTCTTTAGCGTCGATTTAAAAAGGATTTAGTGCTACTTTTTTCAAACGATAATAGGTTGCCCGCGAAATCCCCGTTTTGTTCATCACAGCTTCAGCCGTCATTTTTTGACGTATAAATTGCAGGGCAATCACAGATTTGCTATGGGGTTTTCGCCCGAATTTAACACCAGCAGCCATAGCTATTACCCGGCCATCATTGGTACGCTCAAGAATGCGTTCCCGTTCTGCCTCAGCCACGGCGGCCAGAATCTGTATCACCATTTTTCCCATAGTTCCTTCGGTACTGAGGCCGTTTTCCAGAAAACGTATGGCGATCCCCTTTTTATAGCAGGCATCCACAATGTGGATCATATCAGCGGTATTACGGCCCATACGATCCATTTTGGTACACAGGATGACGTCATCCTTTTCTGCCCGTGCCAGCAGCCGCTGCAACCCTTCCCGTGCGTCTGTGGCTCCCGACATCATGTCAGTAAAAATGCGATCGTCCCTGACCCCGGCAGATTTCAGCTCAGAAATTTGCATCGTCAGTTTCTGATGGCTGGTTGATACTCTCGCATATCCCAGTAATGCCATATTGGTCTCACAAATCGATATTGATACTGCGTAGTATCATAAAGCATAAAATACGATTTTTGATACTCATGTTTATACCCATTTAGATAGGTCTCAAAACTTATAATATCTGAGACTGTCAAAAATAGAGCAGATCGCCAGTTTACGAAAGGATGCGCAATGAGTGATGATTTTCTGACCAGAGAACAGACAGAAAACTACGGTCGCTATGTGGCAGAGCCAAATGAGGTTCAACTGGCCCGATATTTTCATCTGGATGAGCGTGACCTTGCTTTTATTAATCAGCGACGGGGAAAACATAACCGTCTGGGGATTGCACTTCAGCTGACTACGGCGCGCTTCCTGGGAACATTTCTTCCTGATCCCCTTCAAATTCCTTCATTCATCCGTTTTTACATTGCGGCACAGTTGAACATCAGCCGACCAGAGATCCTTTCCCGATATGCTGAAAGAGAAAATACCCGCTGGGAGCATCAGGGGCTTATCAAGCTCTATTATGATTATCATGATTTTGGTGATTTCCCCTGGACATTCAGACTGAAGCGTTTGCTCTATACTCGCGCCTGGCTCAGCAATGAGCGCCCAGGTCTGCTGTTTGATTTTGCTACTGCATGGTTGCTGCAAAATAAGATCCTGTTACCCGTAGCCTCGACTCTGACAAGGTTGATTGGCGAAGTACGTGAACGGGCAAGTCGACGATTGTGGCGAAGGCTGGCTTTGTTGCCTGACAGCTGGCAAAAAGCGCAACTGGACGGTTTACTTGAAATACCTGAAGGGCAGCGTATATCGGTGCTGGAGGAGATACGAAAAGGTCCTGTCACTATCAGTGGACCGTCATTTACAGACGCCCTGGAGCGATATACCCGACTGCGTAGCATGGAGTTTTCCCGGCTGAATTTTTCCGGTCTGCCTGCCATCCAGCTGCGAAGTTTGGCCCGTTATGCCGGAATGGCTTCGGTGAAATATATTTCAAGAATGCCTGAGGAACGGCGACTGGCCGTGCTTACTGCGTTTGTAAAAGCGCAGGAAATTTCGGCGCTTGACGAGGCCGTTGATGTGCTGGATATGCTTATTCTGGATATCACTCGTTCTGCGAAAAGTATTGGGCAGAAAAAGCGGCTCAGGACCCTGAAAGATCTTGATCGTGCCGCGCTATTACTGGCACGGGCATGCTCGTTATTACTTGATGAGAACACCGATGAAGCAGCTCTGCGGCAGGCTATTTTTCGCCGCATACCAAAGGACAAACTGGCTGAATCCGTCGGTAAGGTAAATGAGCTGGCGCGCCCTCAGGATACTCACTTTCAGGATGAAATGGTGGAACAATATGGACGGGTGAAGCGCTTTCTTTCCGCGATGTTGCGTGACTTACACTTTCAGGCTGCCCCGGCCGGGGAGCACACATTGTCAGCAATCCATTATCTGGCCGAACTGAGTGGCTCAAAAAAGCGAATTCTCGACGATGCACCAGAGCAAATCATTTCCGGCCCCTGGAAACGTCTGGTCTACGACAGAGATGGCAGGATTCTACGAGCGGGTTACTCGTTGTGCCTTCTTGAGCGCCTTCAGGATTCTTTGCGCCGTCGTGATCTCTGGCTGGAGAACAGTGACCGGTGGGGGGACCCGCGTCAAAAATTGCTTCAGGGAGCTGAATGGCAGGCACAACGGATCCCGGTATGTCGGGCGCTGGGTCATCCATCAGACGGAACTAAAGCAGCAGAACAACTGGCTACGCGGCTTGATGACACATGGAAATCAGTGGCTTCACGTTTTGCCTGCAACGCAGCGGTCAGCATAAGCAATGAAGGTAAGCATCCCTCACTGACGATCAGCAGTCTGGATAAACTGGATGAGCCACCGGCACTGATACAATTGAATCATCGGGTAAGAGAACTGATCCCACCCGTTGATCTGACTGAGCTGTTGCTTGAAATAGATGCCCGAACCGGTTTTACCCGCGAATTCAGCCACGTCAGTGAATCAGGTGCACGGGCGCAGGATCTCCAGGTCAGTCTGTGCGCAACATTGCTGGCGGAAGCCTGCAATATAGGGCATGAACCTCTGATAAAGCATAATATTCCCGCGCTTACTCGTCATCGCCTGAGCTGGGTTAAACAAAATTATCTCAGGGCAGAAACGCTGGTTAGCGCTAATGCACGGCTGGTTGATTTTCAGTCCACGCTGCCGCTCGCAGGGTACTGGGGAGGTGGGGAGGTTGCCTCCGCAGATGGTATGCGTTTTGTCACACCGGTTAAAACGGTTAATTCCGGACCAAATCGTAAATACTTTGGTTCAGGACGCGGTATCACCTGGTACAACTTCGTCTCAGATCAGTACTCCGGTTTCCATGGCATTGTCGTTCCCGGTACGCTTCGTGATTCCATCTTTGTACTGGAAGGGCTTCTGGAGCAGCAGACCGGGCTGAATCCGGTAGAAATTATGACGGACACGGCAGGATCCAGCGATATCATTTTTGGCCTGTTCTGGTTACTGGGCTACCAGTTTTCCCCTCGTCTGGCCGATGCAGGTGGGGCGATATTGGGGTTTGAGGGCCAATGGAACGAAAACGTACGCTAAGAAGGTAATTCATTGTTTAAATTGAAATTTAATGCTCTCAGTTCTCCCTTCAAAATATCCTCCGATAGCGTGAACGTATAATGCCCCAGCATATTGATATGCCCGTGCATCAGTGGGGATAACCGGGCGATATCTTCACCACCGATTTCTTCTCCATTACTGCGCATCCAGCTCAGGGCTTCCTGCATATAAAGTGTGTTCCACAGTACCACTGCGTTAGTGACCAGGCCCAGAGCACCCAGTTGATCTTCCTGACCTTCACGATAGCGCTTTCTGATCTCACCGCGCTGCCCGTAGCAGATCGCCCTCGCCACAGCATGGCGGCCTTCTCCCCGGTTTAGCTGCGTCAGGATCCGCCGACGATAATCTTCATCATCAATATAATTTAGAAGGTACAGTGTCTTGTTGACGCGCCCCACTTCCATGATCGCCTGTGCCAGCCCTGATGGACGCGAACTTTTCAGCAAAGAGCGAATGAGTTCTGAAGCATGAATGGTGCCCAGTTTCAGCGAACCGGCGGTTCGCATCATCTCATCCCACTGATCCTCGGCTTTCGACAGATCGGCACAACCACGTGCCAGTTCGTCCAGTGCATCGTAATTTGCCGATTTATCCACCCGCCAGAATACCGCTTCACCGGCATCGGCCAGACGGGGGGAAAACTGGTATCCCAGCAGCCAGAAGAGGCCAAAAATAATGTCGCTGGTACCGGCTGTGTCCGTCATGATCTCAACCGGATTCAGCCCTGTCTGCTGCTCCAGAAGGCCTTCCAGCACAAAAATGGAATCTCGTAATGTGCCGGGGACAACGATGCCGTGGAATCCAGAGTACTGATCAGAGACGAAGTTGTACCAAGTGATACCACGTCCGGAACCAAAATATTTTCTGTTAGGCCCTGAATTGACGGTTTTCACCGGCGTGACAAAGCGCATGCCGTCAGCTGAAGCCACTTCGCCACCACCCCAGCGGCCAGCAAGCTCCAGTGTGGACTGAAAATCAACCAGGCGGGCATTGGCGCTGACCAGCGTTTCTGCCCGGAGGTAATTCTGTTTCACCCAGCTGAGCCGGTGGCGCGTCAGCGCCGGTATATTGTGCTTTATCAGCGGTTCCAGCCCGATATTGCAGGCCTCTGCCATCAGGACCGCGCACAGGCTGATGTGCAGATCCTGCGCCCGGGCCCCGGATTCACTGACATGCGTAAACTCACGTGTAAATCCCGTTCTGGCATCTATTTCAAGCAACAGTTCCGTCAAATCTACTGGCGGGAGTAGCTGCCTTACCCGACTGTTGAGACGATGCAACGATGGTGGCTCCTCCAGTTTCTCCAGGCTGCTGATAGTCAGGGAAGGATGTTTACCGTCATGGCAAATATGAACCTCCGCATTTCCTTCAAAGCGGGATGCGACGGCTTTCCAGGTTTCATCTAGCTGGACCGCCAACTGTTGCACGCCTTTATGTCCATCAGTGGGATGTCCCAGCGCCCGGCAAACGGGGACCCGCTGAGCCTGCCATTCTTCCCCCTGCAACAGCTTCTCGCGGGGATTTCCCCAGCGATCGCTGTTTTCGAGCCAGATGTCCCGTCGACGTAGTGCATCCTGAAGGCGCTCCAGCAGACAAAGCGAGTAACCGGCACGCTGTATCCGGCCCTCCGCATCGTATACCAGGCGTTTCCAGGGGCTGGTAATAATATGTTCAGGCGCATCGTCCAGGATGCGCTTTTTCGAGCCGTTCAGTTCGGTCAGATAATGAATGGCGGACAGCAAATGTTCTCCGGCTGGCGCTGCCTGGAAATGCAGGTCGCGCAATACCGCCGGAAGAAAGCGCTTTACCCGCCCGTACTGCTCCACCATTTCGTCATGGAAATTGTTGTTCTGAGGCCGGGCCAGCTCATTTACCTTGCTGACGGATTCTGTCAGCCTGCTTTTCGGTATGCTGTTGAATATGGTCTCCCTCAGTTCAGCATCGTCAGCCTGCTCATCCAGCAACAATGAACATGCCCGGGCCAGTAGTAGCGCAGCACGGTCAAGATCTTTAAGCGTCCTGAGCCGTTTTTTCTGCCCCGTTTTCTTCGCCGCACGAGTGATATCCAGTATCAGCATATCGAGCACATCAACGGCTTCATCCAGCGCCGCAGTCTCCTGCGCTTTAACGAATGCGGTGAGTACGGCCAGTTTTCTCTGCTCTGGCATTCGCGCGATATATTTTACCGACGTCATGCCTGCGTAACGAGCCAGATTACGCAGTTGTATAGCAGGCAGACCGGTAAAATTCAGTCGGGAAAACTCCATGTTTCGCAGCCGGATGTACCGCTCCAGCGCTTCGGTAAATGCCGGGCCGCTGACGGTGACAGGTCCCTTTTTCAGTTGCTCCAGCGGTGAAATACGCTGCCCCTCAGGAATGTCCAGCAGCTCCGTCACGCGGGCGGTCTGCCAGCTGTCCGGCAACGCTGCCAGTTTCTTCCACAGTCGCTGATTTGCCCGTTCGCGTACTTCACTGACGAGACGTATAAGTGTGGTTGCTCCGGGCAGCAGGACCTTATTCTGAAGCAGCCATGCGGTGGCAAAATCAAACATCAGGCCGGGTCGCTCATTACTGAGCCATGCGCGGGTGTACAGCAGACGCTTCAGGCGGAAAGACCAGGGGAAATCGCCAAATTCATGGTAACCGTAATATTCCTTAATCAGCGCAGTATGCTCTCTGAGGGTGGTATCCCGTTCTGCGTAGCGGGAAAGGACTTCCGGACGGCGGATGTTAAGCTGCACCGCGACAAAATGCTGAACACCCGGCAGAACCCGGGTTAAATCTGTTAGAAAGGTGCCCAGAAAACGGGCGGTGGTGAGCTGAAGCGCAATTCCCAGCCGATTATGCCTTCCCCGTCGCTGGTTAATGAAGGCAAGATCCCGCTCATCAAGATGAAAATAGCGCGCCAGCTGCACGTCATTGGGTTCTGCAACATATCGACCATAATTCAGTTCCTGTTCCGTGGTCAGAAAATCGGCGGGCATATCGGCCTCCCTGCGTGATGGTCATATATTAACAATTCTGCAACCGTCCGAAATGTTATAAATTATCAGACATATGAAAACAGTGTCGTTTTTGTGTCTATTAAATCGATTTTTTGTTATAACAGACATAGGTTGTCCGATATTTGATTTAGGATACATTTTTATGCGACTTTTTGGTTACGCACGGGTATCAACCAGTCAGCAGTCTCTCGATATTCAGATCAGAGCTCTCAAAGATGCAGGGGTAAAAGCTAACCGCATCTTTACCGACAAGGCATCCGGTAGTTCAACCGATCGGGAAGGACTGGATCTGCTGCGCATGAAGCTGGAGGAAGGCGACGTCATTCTGGTGAAGAAGCTTGATCGACTTGGCCGCGACACCGCCGATATGATCCAGCTGATAAAAGAGTTTGATGCTCAGGGGGTGGCCGTACGGTTCATTGATGACGGGATTAGCACCGACGGAGAAATGGGCAAAATGGTGGTGACTATTCTGTCGGCTGTGGCCCAGGCCGAACGGCAGAGAATTCTGGAGCGCACAAACGAAGGCAGGCAGGAAGCAAAACTGAAAGGCATCCGCTTTGGCCGCAAGCGATCAATAAACCGGAAACAGGTATTATCTCTACGTCAGGAAGGCTTAGGGGCGTCAGAAATATCCCGGCAGCTTAACATTGCCCGCTCAACTGTTTATAAAATAATAGAAGATGATAAGATGTAATAATGATATTTATTCAGAACATCTTTTATAAGGTACTTCTATCTTCGAATATACAATTCAATTGATTTTTTCAGTTAGAGTAATAATGAATTATAAGTCATTAATAGTTGGCATTAAGATATTTAAAGTATGTAATTATTTTAGATATTCTAAAGCCCATTTTTTTAAGATCTTCCTCCAAGAAAATTGTTGGAAGCCACAGGCGTATGTTAAATGATTGATAAAAAAATTAAAACCAAACCACGTTAGTTAATTTTTTATGTTATTTTATGGTGTGCTAGTTAAGTTTTAGTTTCAAAATACATCCATGCATTAAAAAATATCATTGAAATGATAGGAAACATTTTAAATAACAAGTGGTTATATCTTATTTGAATGTAATTATTTGTTTCATTTCAAATAGTATGATAAAATCAAACTATATTTATATTTATATTTACAGGGATGTTGACTTTAGATGAATAATGCACCGAAATTAATGATACCATTTTTACTTTTGAGTTACTCAGTGGAATCGGCTCCGTTATATTTTAACTCGACAGAAGTAATTGAGGCCGGCACTTGGGACTGGAACAACAAAGGATATATCATAGGCGGAGGGGATGGTAATTATGGTAACCTCACTTTAAAAGGCTCATCTGGTTATAATCACTCATTTAATGTTGGTGTTGATGGCGGGGACGGTTTTTTAAACATATCTGAATCAGCTAAAAACCTGAACAAAAACACATATTTTTCTACAGGAACTGTATCTAATGGTAATGATTCAGTTAGTGATACAAAAGGAACGATTAATATTATAGGTCCGGACACTGGACCTATAACCACACTTGACCTTAGTGTAGGGAGTAGTGGACTGATGGACTGGGATACACAGCGTAATAGTCACGTGGAAGGCACACTAAATATTATTGAGGGTGCAGTTTTAAATGTTGGTGAGCCTGAGATTTTCTCAAAAAACAGAGCTTATGTAGGTTTTGGAAATACCAGCAACACGGGAGTTATTAATGTTTCTGGTAATGGGAGTGAACTTAATTTAATAAATAATGCTCCGTATCTTGGAGACTCTGCAGAAAATGGTTCGTTATACATAGGATTTATTGGTTCAGGTATTGTTAATATAACCGAAGGCGGGAAGTTGTCGGCAGGAAGAATAAGTGCTTCAACAACTCTTGTTCAGGATGATACTGTTTCTGCCCTAAAGCCTCCTTCAGCTGAAATCAATGTTTCAGGTGAGAACAGTCAGCTCATTGTCCAAAGCCAGATGTCACTTGCGGCAGATGCCCTTGATACCCTTCAGGCGATTGACGTCAAATATACACAAAAAGGTGCCGGCTCAGCTGTTCTCAATGTAGATAACTACGCTGACGTAATATTTGAAGGCAAGGCTAACACCGATCAGGATGGTTTCGAAAATCCCGTCTCAGGCCTTTTCATGGCCAGTAATGCAGGAACGTCTGCAATTGTTAATCTTAATCAAAATGGTTTCATCACAATAGCAAACAGTATTTTGTCGCCTGAAGAAGACGCTATTGTTGCAGGGGATGGAAAATATGCGTTCAATTTGAACGGCGGCACTCTGCGTGTTAATGATTGTAAATATTGCGATACCCGCTTATCGACCAAAGTTAATATGAATGTTCTCTCTGAATCAGTTCTTGAAGCTGATGACGCTAAAGCAATGTATCTTAACGGTTCATTATCAGGTAAAGGCGGGATAGTTAAATCAGGCGAAGGTCTGGTGGCGTTGTCCGGGGTGAATAGCTATTCGGGTGGAACCCGGGTTGAAGGTGGGGAACTACGTTCAGAAGGTAAAGATGCATTCGTTAATAATACCTCCTACACAGTGAACGCAGGAAGGCTCAATCTAAATAATCATGATTTAGTTATGTCATTGCTTTCTGGCAAAGGAGGTATTGTCGATGTAACAGACGCTAGCCTTATTATTGACCAGAATGTCGATAGCCTTTATTCCGGTTCATTTGCAGGAACCGGCCAGACTGAAAAAAAAGGAACATCAGTATTATACCTCAGCGGCGACAGCAAAAATTATAATGGGGAATTTTCGGTTGCCGAAGGTGGTGTAGACTCATCTATTGCCTTGGGAGGGAATATATTTGTTCATAATGACGGTATATTATCTGCCGAGGGATCTTTGGGAAATACTACTGTTAAAGAGGGCGGAGCATTAAGAGTAGGTAGTTATTATTCTGATAAGTTTACGCCATCTCAGTTGGTTATCGATAATAAACTTATGAATGATGGAAACATCATTCTGGGTAAAAATGGGATTATATCCAAAGAGCAAGTCGGCAACGAACTTATTGTATCAGGTGATTATACGGGTAACCACGGACAAATCTATTTCAATACTGTACTGGGTGATGATTCCTCTCAGACCGACAGGATGAAAATTGGTGGTGATACCTCCGGGACAACTTATGTGCACGTGAATAACGTTGGTGGAACAGGGGATTATACTACCCACGGAATCGAACTTATCAGCGTTGCTGGTCAATCCAATGGCGTTTTCTTGCAAAAAGATCGTATTGTTGGAGGGGCCTATGAATATTACTTAAGTCGGGGTAAAGATACTGATTACAGTAACTGGTATCTAGTAAATACCAAACCAGACCCTGCACCGGAACCCACACCAGAGCCTACTCCAGAGCCTACTCCAGAGCCTACTCCAGAGCCTACTCCAGAGCCTAGCCCAGAGCCTAGCCCAGAGCCTAGCCCAGAGCCTAGCCCAGAGCCTACTCCACAGCCGGCACCTAAGCCTGAACCAATAATTCGCCCGGAAGGAACCGAGTATGCAGCAAACCTTCTGGCCGCAAATACGTTATTTGTTCACAGACTACATGATCGACTGGGCGAAACGCATTATGTTGATGCACTCACTGGTGAAAAGAAAGTAACCAGCATGTGGTTACGAAATATCGGTGGCCATACCCGGTTTAAGGACAGTACTGGTCAGTTGAAAACTCAGGCAAATCGATATGTTTTACAGCTGGGTGGGGATGTTGCCCAGTGGAGCAGCAATGCTATCAATCGCTTTCATTTTGGTGCTATGGGTGGATACGCTAACCAAAAAAGTAATACCCGTAGTAATTATAGTGGTTACAGGGCAGATGGTAGCGTCAGCGGTTATAGTGTCGGCATGTACGGGACATGGCTTCAGGATAACCAGGAAAAAACAGGGGGATATGTTGATACCTGGATGCTTTATAACTGGTTTAGCAATACTGTGAGTGGCGAGAAACTAGCGTCAGAAAGTTATAAATCTAAAGGGATAACTGCATCTGTTGAAGCCGGTTATACTTGGAAGACCGGTGAGAAAAATACTCGAGAAAGTTATTACATTCAACCTGTGGCACAACTGACATGGATGGGTGTAAAAGCTGATGATCACCATGAATCTAATGGAACTCGCGTGAGTGGTAAAGGAGACGGAAATATTCAGTCCCGTCTAGGTGCAAGAGCCTTCATCAAAGGACACAGCCTCGTGGATGAGGGTAAAAACAGAGTGTTCGAACCCTTTGTGGAAATTAACTGGCTACATAACACTAAAACTTTTGGTACGCGAATGGATGGTGTCGAGGTTAAACTGGCCGGGACCCGAAATATTGGTGAGATTAAAACTGGTGTTGAAGGTCAGCTAAATCCAAATCTTAATCTGTGGGGTAATATTGCACAGCAGATAGGCGATAAGGGTTACAGCGACACGCAAGCTATGATAGGCATAAAGTATATTTATTAATATATGAAAAAATATACTATTGCTTAATATACATTTCAAATAAGATCAGGTGATTAATTATCGAATACTTATCTGATCTTATTTTTTAGCATTATTTAATCATAGATGATTATTGTTTGGTTATCCGAAAATCGCCCAGAAATTTAGCGTCAGAGTACATAGGATCAGGTATCTATACCAACCGATACATCGATCGCATGTATTGGGTTTACCATGAAGTAGGGGCAGTGGCCAGGTAGCTGTGATAACTGCCAACTTTCAGACAGACTCCTCGATTGGCAGCCTTGTTTCCATATCAAGTTCGAATATTCCGTAGGGGACACATGGGCGTAAATCAGCGGCGTCATCAGCGTGTTTACGCAGACTAGGAAAATCTGCAACAAATGCAGAGCCAGGACAGTCAACTTCTGTTCTTCCAGACGATTTGTCGCTACTTTAACGCATATCTCGAAGTTTATGCGGTTGATTCGCTTTTCGCCCTGATGCCCTCAAATACCATTGTCATGCCACTTGTGCTGAATCACGCCGAATCTTCAAGCTGTATAGGGGGTTGAGGGCCAATGGAACGTATATAACACTGAGTACTGCTCTCATCATCTTTAATCCAGTACCGGATCGTGGCGGCTATTACCGAAGCAAAAGGTCAGCGCATTTAGGATTTCGGCAGCATACGGCGGTAGTGGTTGCTGTAGGAATGCTGGTAAAACTGGTGACGAAAGGGCATCTGCGTCCATTAAAAGAGACGTCGGAGGAGGGAAACATTGCTTAACGTGAGTTTTTGTTCCATTGAGCGTCAGCCCCCGACAAGTACATCCGGAGGACTGGCAACAAGCACCCTCCACACAGCATCCGGATCAAACATACCGATACACGTAAGTGATGTACCAAGATGAAGGTAAGACAGGGCTGCATCAGGATCTGTCGAATCAGCAACGCAGCCCTGAGGCATTATTCCTCGAGTGATTTACCATGGGTCGCAATGAGTTTCTGGTACCAGTAGTAGCTTTTCTTGCAGAAACGCTTGCCGTCACCACGCCCCAGATCATCAAGATTGACATAAACCAGGCCATAACGTTTTGACATCTGGTTCGACGAGCAGCTGATAATATCGATCGGAGACCACATGTAGTAGCCCAGCACTTCCACGCCATCAGCAATGGCTTCACCGACAGAGCGGATATGGTCCCTGAAGAAGGCTATACGGTAATCATCCTCTACGGTTTCGTTTACCAGCTCGTCAAAGCAGCCAATACCGTTCTCGGTGATCATGATGGGCTTTTGCCAGCGATCCCAAAAGAAGTTCAGCACATAACGAAGCCCTACCGGGTCAATTGCCCAGCCCCAGGGGGTCTGCGATAAAAGTGGGTTACGCTTGTTATTTCCCCTGAACTGGTGCGCAATCTCAGCATTGCTCACATAGGTGGTGTAATAAGAAAGCGTCATGAAATCTGCCGTATTCTTCAGGATGTCTTTATCATCTTCCGTGATGCTGAGAACAATGTTTTTCTCTTTGAAGAAGCGTTTGATATAGCCAGGGTATTCTCCACGCAGAAGCACATCCGCGAAGTAGACTTCATACTGGTTTTTCTGCCATGTGGCGAAGTTGTCTTCCGGGCTTGTCGTTTCAGGGTAGGCAAAATCGGTATACAGCATCATGCCGATCTTAATATCTCTGCCCAAGGATGCGGCATATTTTTTTACCATGGCCGATGCCACCAGTTCGTGGTGGACACCCTGATATTTATCCTGCTCCAGATAGGTGCCCTCATCTTCGAAAATGCCCAGATGATTGAAGGACTCATAGCGAATGAGGTTAATCTGGTTAAAAGGGATCCAGTACCTAACGCGATCGTGATAGCGATCGAGGCAGGTGCGGGCAAAGTTAAAATAAAAATCGATTAACTGCCGATTCTTCCAGCCGTTATATTTAAGCGCGAGGTTCAGGGGCATTTCATAATGGGCGAGCGTAATCATGGGCTCCATGCCATTTTTGATGATTTCGTCTATCAGCGCATCATAAAATTTCAGACCCGCTTCGTTTGGCGTAGTATTATCTCCGTCCGGAAAAATACGCGCCCAGCTGATCGAGGTACGAAATGTCTTCAGTCCCGCAGCCTTGAGCAGCGCCAGGTCTTCACGGAAAGTATGGTAAAAATCGATACCCGTTCTTTTAGGAAACACGCCGTCTTTATCGAACTGTGCTTGGGCAGCATAGTCCCGGGTGAGTTCGATATTATACATTTTACGCATGTCTTCATTGAAAACATATTCATTGATATCAGCAACGCTGATACCTTTACCATCAACATTCCAGGCTCCTTCAGCCTGGTTTGCCGCGATAGCGCCGCCCCAGAGGAAACCCTCAGGAAAATTCAGTGATTCGTTACTCATGTTCTCTCCCATTTTTAAGACCGGCTCTTGTAACCAAAAATAACCGGTAAGACTGCGCCAGTAATTAAAGTGGCGAATAGACCCACGCTGTAGATCAGCATGTTACTTGCGGTCGGGATAGAAAGCAGACTCGCAAAAACAAGGTTATTAATCGTGATGTTATAGCCACCTACAATCCCCCCACCGACCGCACCGGCAATAATGATGTAATAAATCGTACGGCGGTTAGGAATGATGAGGCCGTATAAGATGGGCTCAGTCACGCCGCTGATTAATGATGGGAAGAAGGCGCTGCTGGCTATCTGTCGCGTACCTGCATCACGGGTTCTGATAATGATCCCCAGCGCCACTCCCATCTGAGCGATGGCTGACATACCGCCAATGGCATAGATAGGGTCACCGCCATGGGCAATATTTGAAAACACAACTGGAATAATGGCCCAGTGCAGGCCGAACAGGACGATAAAGGAGTAGGCTGCGCCGATGATCATCCCGGCCACAAGACTGTTCACACCAATGATATAAACGATGGCCGATGCCAGATAATCGCCGAGATACTTCCCAAACGGGCCAAGTAAAAACATGGTGAGCGGTACCACAATCACGACGCATAACAACGGTACCATAAATAGCTGTACTGAATCCCAGAGTCTGGCCTTCAGGAAGCGTTCCAGCGCAGCAGCAACCGGTACGGCAAAGAACACCGGAAAAATGCTGTAACCGTATTCCATAACCACAAGCGGCAGGCCAATGATATTCAGCGTCTGCCCTGCCAGACTGGTAAATTCGGGATAAAGTAATGACGCACCGATTATCGCGCCTATCAGCTCATTAGATTTGAGCTTCCTGGCGATGGTAAAACCAAGCAGCACGGGCATGAAATAAAACGGCACATTAGCAATAAATGACAGTAGGGTCAGCGTACTGTTTCCCGCCAGAGAAGGCAGGCTCAGTAACAATGTGGTGAAGGCGCGCAGCAGACCTGCGGCGGCAAGGATACCTATCAGTGGCAGGAAGCTGCCTGAAATGAATGCGAAGATACGGTTGATTAAGGATTCACGGTTTGCTGCCGCCTTGGAAGAAGACGGCGTACTGTTCTGATCGCCGGTTTCAAGCATACCGTGTAGGGCGCTGTATACTGCCCCTACTTTGTTGCCGATAATAAGCTGGCACTGTCCACTGGCCTGCACGACTGAGAGAACCAGCGGATTGGCTTCAAGGGTGCCTTTGTTAATCTTGTCATAATCGAAGAGGTTAAAACGTAAGCGCGTCGCGCAGTGGTAATAATCCTTAATATTTTCACGGCCACCTAAATTGTCAATGATAGACAATATCTGCTTTTGTTCAGACATTTGCGGGACTCTCTTGATGTAGGGTATACCTAGAAAATATCCGTGAACAGGCAGTAAATCAAAGAATATCATTTTCCTGTTTTGGAAAATAACTTTGTGAGTTAAATCACATTCTGTGCGATATTAAAAACAATACTTTCAAGATATTTATGAGAAAAATAGTTTGCATATAACATTTGAGGGTATTTATTGAGTTCAATGGTATGAACTGGTTTATTATTCAGGATGGCTGGTACGCTGCCTGAAATCAGACATAACTGCGACTTTTCAGATATGTTATTTATATACTGGCATGAGTTTATCCATTGACCCGTCAGGGTAAGAATAAAAACGCAGTCCACTTGCCGCAGGATGGTTTTGATCAGCTCGTTGTTTGAACGTTCGACCAGATAAACCTTTCGGCTGCTGCTGCTGATGTTTTCCCTCATGACATTTGCAATATTGAAAAGAAATGAGTTAGACAGAATAATGACAGAGCGACTTTCATTAATGACCCCTGCCATTTTTTTGCACTCGTCATAAGGTATGTATTTATAAATCTCCTCGACGATCTCTTTTTCGGTCATACCTTTTATACCCTGATGCGTCAACCGGTAGGGGGCTGTGTCATTTTTTAATTCCTGGAACGAACCGTACCCTAGTTCTCTTACAAATTTAGTTATGCTCGAAGGCGTTGTATTACAGTACGACGCCAGTTCTTCGATATTCACATACGGAAATTCTTCGATCTTATCAATTACCGCTATCGCAATGGTGGTAAAGACGTTTCGCTTACCGGCATAAAAAAGATATTCAGATACTCTCACATAAAGAGGACTGTAAAATACGCTATCCGGTGTGTTTTGCATGCCTGCCCCAGCAGAGAGTTAACAATGATTGCCTGACGGTCATAATAATAATTGAGCATACTACAAAGGTCGCTAATGACAGTGCTGCGAGTGCAAGCGTGTGGTTCAGTGTGGTCATGGACGCCGCGTCAACCCTTATAAGGGCAGATGCCAGTGCCGTTGACGGGAAGGTAAATCCCCACCAGATCCGCCCAAACGTATCCGGGAGCATTCTTCGCCACAAGCTAATGAGCACAATTGCAAAGAAGAGTGCGGTCCAGGCCATGAATTCAATCACGTCATTCATACCGCCATAAATACAGTACAGTCCCACGGCGATGACCGCAGGCGCTGACACCATAATAGCTAGGCCGGGCATGGCCTTCTGCGGGGTAACGGGACGAACAAACACAATCCGCCAGAGGATAAGCGGCAAAAAAAGCGCCCAGCAGAGCAGTGCTGAAAACAGCAGCATCTTACTCAGGCCCGGAAACCCCAGCGCCACACCCGCGAAAGCAGGAGAGGCATTTCCCACCATCGGGATAAGCCATACCGGACTAATTTCATGCGTATCGAGCTGATCGATAAGCCAACGGCGGAACGTACACGTCAGGAAAAAAATCTGCACGCTGACGGCCGCTATCCAAATCGCTTTCGCAAGCAGGATACTGTAAGGCAGCAATCCCATCGAGAGCAGAAACCCTGAGATCGTGGCAGCACAAAAAAAGTTCTTACTGGCGCGCGAGTGCCATTCTGCAAGAATAGCCTGACGGCAAAAAACCAGCCGCAGAAGCTGGATACCTGTCAGTATTATAAATACCGCGAATCCTGTAGCAAGGAAGACTTCGCCAGGCAAAGCGGACACGCTGTAGGTTTCTGCGGCGGCCCGCCATACCAGGCCCAGGCCGGTTATCCCCATTACCGAGGAATAGAGGTCGAAGCTGACAGTTTTAAGTTTTTCGGACACCGTATGTCTCACTTTTAATTTCCGGGCTAAATTACTGCGCCCAGGACAGAAGAATGCTAAATTTCCGCCATATTGGTCCTGTACCATTATTGTTTAAAGGTCCAATTCAGGTAAAAAATTGGACCACTGGGGGTTGTGTGATTGACATTCATCTCAGCCGAAGCGCAACGGCTCTTCCGCTTTACCATCAGATTGAACAGCAGATTAGCTGGCAAATCATCAAAGGTCGCCTGAATTATGGCGAGTACCTTCCCCCCTCCCGGGAGCTGGCCCGTCAGCTAAGGGTATCCCGTGGAAGTGTTGTCCGGGCTTATGAAGCACTTTGCGTGAAAGAGTACTGCCACAGCCATATGGGAAGAGGAACGATAGTGATTTATCGGGAAAAACCGGGTGCTTCACCACTTCGTCCTGTTACCTTTGCCCCCTCCCCGATTCCCCACGCGAGTGATAAATTTCCTCCTGGGGGCTTATCCCTGCTTCCCAGCCATGCCAGCACGGCCCATCTTCCGGTCAGTGAGTTTCGGCAGGCTTTCAACCGCGTGCTGCGTTATCCTGACCGGCTTAATTACTTTGGTGAGAGCGCTGGGAACTTGGAGTTACGTCAGCTTATCTGCGACCAGATCCTCCCTTCCCGGGGGATCTCAGCAAGCCCTGAGGAAGTGCTGATTGTGCCTGGTTCACAGTACGGAAGTCTGCTTCTGGCTATGACCGTACGGCATGAAAAAACCTGTTTTCATTTTGGCGAACCGGGCTACCTAGAGTTTGCCCGTAATTTTTCGCGTTTCGGCTACGGGCTGCAGTCACACGGGATTGACGCTGATGGGATCGATATTTCCGGCTTTCGGCCAACTTCGCAGGACATTCTTTATCTAATGCCGGAACATCATTTTCCACAGTGTGTTTCGCTGTCCGATGCCAGACGAAGCGAGATAATTCAGCTGGCCTTTCAGAAAAATGTGCTTCTGCTGGAAGACGATTACGACAGCGAATTTTACTTCGACAAGGTTCCCCGTCCCGCACTTCGTTCAACCGAAGCTGCTGCGCATGTAGTTTATATGGGTACCTTTTCCAAAGTACTCTTTAATAATGTCCGGCTCGGATATCTGGTTGCCGACAGCCACCTCGTGCAACAGATGGCAGCCCTGCACTGGAGCCTGTCCCGCGGGACAAGCGGCCTGCTACAGCAATGGGTTGCTGAATTGCTGAAAAGCGGAATCTATGCACGACATTTGCGAAGAATGCGAACGGTTTACCTCCATAAACGGGACGACATGGTGGCGCTGGTACGGAGATATCTGCCGGACGCGCAGTTCAGCGTTCCACCTGGAGGCCTGCAGCTTTACGTCAGATTCAACGAGCCTGGAAAAAACCGCAGGATTTATGACTGGCTTACCGGAAACAACATTCAGGTTGCTGATACAGGAAACTACACGTTCGATACTGACGCGACGTCAGATTTTTTGGTGCTGGGGTTCGCGAATACTGATGTGAATGAATGCGAGACGGTTTTTGAAAGGCTTTACCAGACGCTGTATTCAGGCTCCGACAGGCCATGATTTTTTGGCGCTCAGCTTACTGTGTCAAAACCATGGAATGATATGTTTGTAATGTGGTTCGATTGACTGTAAGTCAAGGACATACCGTAGGTCAGTTAATGGCACAAAGCGGCCAAAGCCGAGGAAAACGACGCCTGCTATAAGCGAAAAACGAACTTTTTTATGATCAATACCTGCCGCCATGCTGCCAGCCCGGTGCCTGAGGCTTTAGCTATGGATACCTATATATAGTTATTTGACAGATGCTATATCAGACATGCGTTTTTTAGGGTCCTTTTCAGGTATCCGTTAATGATGCTTTCGCGGCTTCATGCGCTGCGCAGGCTGCCCTTGGGATCAGGATCACCTATAGCTTTCTGGTAAAAGAGGCAATGGGAAAAGGCGAACTTATCGCTCTGTTCGAGGACTGGGCACCCGATGGGCGTCCGGTGCATATTGCATGGCCAGCGAACCGCCAGGTTGCTCCGCGGGTCAGATTATTCTCTGACTGGATCCGTGAAAAGTTTCACGACATTACTCAGTCACGTCGCTCCCAGGGATAATCCGGCAGGCTCCCGCGGTCTCCGGCACAATCTATTAGTCAGGAGAGTGAACCAGACATTATGCTGAGTCATTCCCCTGCTGCGGGACTTAATTTTCTGTCGGGCAGCACAATACATGAAAAGCTCTTCGCCAGAATTTTTTGCTGACTTAAGCCCAGGCTAGGCACATTTCTGCCCGGGTACTGAGCTACCGATTCCTTAGATCATGTTCCCGATTATGCTCGTGCAATACCCGATGTCCCGGAAAATACACATGCAGTTATCCCTCACTGTAGGCGGTAATGCAATGGCGTGAATCAAACAGAGCCGAAGTGGAAAAAAGACAGAATGCATTTCTGTTCATACATGCCAAAAGCGCCGTACAGACAGGGCGGATCTTACATCTGCGATCACAACAGATTATACCTGCGCTATCCCGGTGAAATGCTGAGCATGCTGCTATTTATCTTTATGGGGTTCTACGCCGGAACCCTAGATTTTTCCGTCATCTCAGTTTCAGCCCGGAAACCAGCGCATCCAGGTCAATAATCTCATTGTTGCTCTGGAAGGTATAATGCCCGTTCAGCAAAATATGCTGCCAGGCTACAGGTGATATCCGGGGCAGAGCCTCAATGCCTTTGGTGTTATCTTCCGTTTCCAGTCGTTCCAGCAATCGAGACAGGATCGCAGAGTTGTAGTAAACGATCGCGTTGCAGATCAACCGCCCACACTGATTACTAATTTCCGTTTCAATGTCATTTTTCCCGGTTAACTCTTTCTTTCCGCCGACTTTGGCTACCGCGGCGCGTAGCTGGTGATAAGATTCAACCCGGTTCTGAGAACGACGGATATTACGTTCCAGTTGCGGATCCCGCAGATACTTTAGCGTGTAAATACTGCGAACCAGCCGGTCATATTCAAATACCGCCTGTCTTGTCGGGTTGGTTGTTGTGTACGTACACAGTTTGCGGATGAGCGTTCCCTGCGTCGTTTCTATCAGCCCCAGCGTGGCGACAATGCGGTCGATATAGTTTTGGCAGCCGGAAAAATCTGGGGTTCCGGCGTAGAACCCCATATAGTTTGCAGCGTTGGTTAAGACACTACGCAGGAAGAACAGCTCAATATTGTTATATATGGATTTTTAAAATCGTGGATGTTTCAAATTTGACTATCAGACAAACGGACTGAATCAATGAAAAATTATTTAATGGTATATGTTTTTTTGACAGCCACACCTGCAATTGCATTTTCAGATGTTACTGAAAATGAAATAATGTCTTTGGATAAACCCTATACAATTACACATCTGGATAATTTTGACGTCGATTGTGTGTGGACAAGAGACGAACAAGGTAGATTGCAGAGTGAAGCGACTGGACCAGATGGGCCTGGAGTATGCTGGGACGTGAAGTCTGTTGATCAAGTCGTCAGGCTGGATAAAGAAAAAAAATTAGTCTGGCATAACCAGCCTAAATTCGAATACGAGTATGGTAATAAAAATAAGTGTTATTATAGGGTTGATAAAAAGGGAGGGTTTGTCGACGTTGAACTCGGTGATAGTATTACAGAGGCAGAAGCAGACGAGTGCAAAAATGAAAATAGTAAAGAAAAAGCTCTTAGCCTTGCAACCAGAATAGAAAAAGAAGTCCGGTTTGGTGGCTATATTGCTACTAAAAATAACATACTCGGCTCGGTATCGCTTGCCTGCTACACTGGCAGTATAGACAGTAATGATAAATGGGTTTCTAAAGAGGAGAGAACCAAGAGGTATAATGCATTACTAAGCCTGTACGAAAACGATAACTTGAATATGAAAAGAATCAGAGAGGCGTTTACTTTTTCCCGTAACAACCTTAGTGATCGATACCCTCTGGACACCAGAGGACAGTACCGCGTAAGAATTTGCGATCAGATGGTGCTTAAAGGAAAACTTTAAAATCGGCAAAATAAAAATACTGGTTCATCACATCTTATTCGGCGCAAGAGTAAAATATGTCAACGCTATTTAGAATGGGGCAATTTTTTAAAAAAACACTGGATATTGCACATCTCGTAAGCAGTCGAAACCCGACAAAGATGGCTCAGGGCCATTAGGATTGGCTTATATTGAAAGGAAGTTACGCTCTCATTATATTGATTTTTATGGTAATTAATTGACTAGCGTACGTTTTCGTTCCGTTGGCCCTCAGACCCCATATTCTGGCGGGCAGATAAAATAGCCCATTATGGTGCCCTGAATGAGCTGGCCCGGGGATGTGTTGAACTTTCAAAAATAGAATCCCAATGGGATGAAATGATGCGAATGGCGGGCTCACTGAAGCTTGGGACCATCCATGCATCAGAGCTTATTCGTTCACTGTTGAGAAGTAGCCGACCATCTGGTCTGGCTCAGGCGATTATGGAAGTGGGCCGGGTCAACAAGACTTTGTATCTTCTCAACTATATCGATGATGAGGATTACCGGCGTCGGATACTCACTCAGCTCAACCGGGGAGAAGGACGCCATGCAGTGGCTCGAGCCATTTGCTACGGACAACGTGGTGAGATTAGAAAACGCTACCGTGAAGGTCAGGAAGATCAACTGGGTGCTCTGGGCCTGGTGACCAATGCGGTTGTGCTGTAGAATACACTTTACATGCAGGAGGCGTTGTCACATCTTCGCAAATCGGGGGAAACACCTGAGGAGGAGCACCTGGCAAGATTGTCGCCGCTGATACATGGCCATATAAATATGCTGGGGCATTATACGTTTTCGTTACCAGACGATATTTTGAAGGGCGAGTTAAGACCATTAAATTTCAATACAAACAATGAATTAACCTCTTAGCGTGGTTTTTTACATCATTGGACCTCGAACCCCAAACACAATCGTTTATATCACATGCATACCGGACAGGCGAGCAGTGCGCAGCCTGTCCACTGAATGCCGCTTTAGCGGCTTGGAGGCGCCTGCTGGTATTGAATATGGCACTGTGAGTGAGTGGCGCCGTAGCCCGGCGCAGCCGGTTACGTTGTTGACAGGTTCCACCAATCCATCCCTTCTCCCTGCCAGACCAAAACCCGCTAAAATCGATACAGAAGCTGCTGTGCGCCGTCGGAGTGGTCACGACAAGGCGTAGCCGCAGTCGGGGCGTATCTCCGCGTTAGCGGGCCGTCAGGGCCGCCTACGGGCGTGTACGATAAAATCTTCAGCGACACTACTTAAAGCAACTCAAAAGCTAGTTACAACATCCATCATTAAAAGCGACGTTGTTCCGGGCCTTCGGCCCGGGGCGGCCTCGCTTTTCAGTGGTGGGGACGAGCTGTGAGGGTTCAGGCAGGCACTGTTGCTGCTTTTGAGTGAGAATTTTGAATGTTGTAACTAGATGTATTGTGACAGGGGCCCGTCGCGTAGCGATGGGAGCTACTCCAGGTAGTTGCCGAACCGGCGCGGACATAGTCCGCTGCAAGGGCGGGCATTCTCAGGAGCCTGTCCACAGGTCAGGCGACGAACAGGTTATATATTTATATGAATGAAATAAAAGATATTTAAAAGAAGTACAGAGCAGGTTTTTAAAGGAAACCATGCACTTTGAAATCAGGTCGGCTGGCGCTCTGTAAGCATAACGGTTGTAACCTTATGGAAAGGTCCCTTGCAGTTATTTGTGGGTAACTGAATTCAGCGACCGAAAATGATGCAGGCGAGGCAATTTATGGACATTCTGATGGCAGGATGAGCTAAATGTTGGTGAGGAGAACAACCGCCACGCGCAGAAAACAGGCAGTGACAGGCAACAGACGTGCAGAATCCTCCGGCGCCAGCCGGATTTTTCAGTCAGGTATGGTTATATGGGGACGGTGGCCAGCCGCGTGTAGTTGTTGCCGCGCGACATCAGCATGCGCTCTTTCACGCGGCGCTCCAGCTCCCGCTTCATGGCATCAAGACCGCCGGTGAATCGCCCGCTGGCGTATTCCCGCGTCAGCTGTTGCTTCACCAGGGTCACAATGTCCTTACGGGTTCTGTCCGAGTCACGACGTGCACGGGCGCGTTTCAGGCCATGCTGTTTACGTTCGGACTGGTAGCTGCGGAACCGTTCGCGCACAAACCGCCAGGCCTTCGCTATCAGCTCGTCCATCTCCAGCGGCTTCAGGTTCTGCTTCTTACGCTGCTGATTTTCCCATTCGACGCGGCTGCGCCTCGCGGCCACAACAGCAACATCAGAGACGTCAAGCGCGGAGAACAGTGCCGGCGTGAAGGTGATATCGGTCGGGATGTTGCAGCCAATCTGCGGGTCATACTCGGTCTGGTAGGTAATCAGCCCCAACTCCGCTATGAACTTCAGCGCCCGCGTGGCACGAGTGATGGACAGATTGCCACTTTTTGACTCGGTGGCCAGACCGCACTCGATGGCCAGATTGGTGATGGAGCGCTGTACACGATTGGCCAGCGGGTCATAGTGGAAACACAACCCCAGGAGCAGTACATCAATGGCACGACGACGCAGCAGAGGCGGCATCCGGTGACGTTTACCCAGCGAGCGTACAAACGCCACATGGACGGAAAAGTCAAAACGGGACGTGAAGCCCTCAGCTTTCGCCATCAGCTTACGACAGAACGGCAGGGTCTTTTTCCCTTCTCGCGGCGTGAATACCGGATTCGGGTTTTTGACCTGACGATAATGGGAGAACAGGGTCTGAGCGTCAGTCACACCTTCCCGCACTTATGTTGCACGGAAGGAGCAAATGGCACAGAAACAGGTATTGAACTTTTCTGAGCATAAAACTATACTCCCTGCATAGAGCAACAGCTTCTATACAGTTTAGGTAAGCCCCGTTAGTCTTCTCTGAGTCGCCAAACCTTGTGAAGATTATCGGGGTTTTGTCTTTTCTGGTCCCGGGTAGACACCTCATCAGAACCAGTTCCCTGCCACCTTACGGCGTGGCCAGCCAAAATTCTTCAAACGATCAGTAATCTAGCACTCAAAATCTTAAGTATCAAGAAAGTGAGTCCATCACGATGCTTTTCGACTAAAAGCTTCCCTTTCAATCAACTTTTCTAACACTTCAGCTTGAGTAACACCATCTTCTTCACAAAGGTTAGAAAGATACTCTTTGATTTCGGGCTTAATAAATACTTTCAGTTCTTTATGCGTAGCCCTTTTTTTAGCCGAAGCAATTTTCTGTCGCTCAGCTTCACTAAGGGGATTACCCTTTCTGTAAGCGCGTTTCGATGAGGAAGTTACTGCATTTCCGACCTGCGACATATTTGCCTCCTCAAGGATCAAGCAAGGATCGTTTCGCAGAGGATACTACAGATATCTGAAATCAGCGACTTAACTTTACGCGTAAGTGTGAGCCATGTTGGCGCATGACTCACCTGGATGGATGTAGATTGCGGATCAAATGACGATGCGACTTAGTATGAAGAATGCCAGTCCGTTCCTCCGTCCCAGCGCGACTGCCAGTGCTGAAGGTAGGTTTGTGCCACTTCCGGCACCTCATTAATAACCAGCACATTCTCGCTATTCCGCGATGCAGCAGAGCGAGTGTAGTTAAAGCTACCAGCCTCAACTGTATGATTATCAACAATAATGACTTTGTCATGCATGATGGCGTAGCGACCGTTGGTGCGCAGCGGAATTCCCGCGTTCACCACGACGTTCATCGCCGCCTGGCTGGCTTTGCTCCGGTTGCCCTTTTCATCAAGCACTATCTTCACATCCACACCACAACGTTTTGCCCTGACAAGCGCACTAACCACCTCCGGAGACGTAAATGAGTAGCCCATCAGCCGAATTTCCTGCTGTGCTGACTCAATCGTCTTAAGGACCAGCTGCAACGCGCTGCCTTCAGGTGAAAAGCCGACCTGAACGGAGGTTGCCGCTGCTGCGGGCTGAATACTGCTCAGCGAAAGACATACCAGACCGGACACGGCCAGCTGGCGAAAGGTGAACTTACGCATTAAATAACCTCAGAAATACTGTTCGGATGTGTTAACCAGAAACGCCGGAGACGGGGAAAACTTGCTTTTACCCTTCTTCGGGGTTGGACAACTGAGCACGGCGAAGGCGTCAGTCTCTTTTAGCGGTATCAGGTGGCGGACGCCTGATTATTTTTTGGTATCACCGGCAGCATGACTGATGGCCTGCTGCAGGGCCTCCACGCTGGTGTATCCCGGAATAACCGTCACGTTATCAGCACTGGCGCCGGCTGACGGGAGAACCACCAGGGCCGGGGTACCACTGAAGCCCAGCTGCTGCGCAAGTGTGTTTATGCCATCCAGTGTCCCCTGAACATCTGGGGCTGTTTTCGCATCGAACTTCACGGCTTTTGCGGCCGCGCTGATATCAGCATCGGTCAGCTTACCCTCGTTGTGGGCGGTAGCGTAAATCGCGTTGTGATAGTTAAGGTAAGCATCGGCCCCCTTCTGCTTCCAGATCTGAAGCCCGGTTTTCGCCGCACTGAGCGACGCCGGCCAGCGCTGGCCAAATATCGGGAATTCCTTGAACACAAAGCGCACGTCCGGGTTAGCTTTTATTACCTTCTCCAGTTCCGGCGCCAGGCGGGCACAGTAGATGCACTGGTAATCAAAGAATTCAACGACCGTCACTTTCGCATCAGCAGGACCATATGATGGTGTGCCTTTATCGTTCAGCAGCGCTGCCTGATTCTGAACCACGGCGGCCGTCATCGCCTGCTGCTGCTTCTCCTGCTGTTGGGCCTGCAGCTTCTGGCTGACCTCAACCAGCACTTCCGGATGAGCCAGCAGGTAGTCTTTCGCGATTTCACCAATGCGGGCTTCCTGCTCCGGGGTAAAGGCAACGGCAGGTTTCTCTGCTGCCCCCGCCACGCCGGAGACCAGAAGGCCTGCGGCAAGCATGACTGAAAGGGTTTTATTCATGTTCATCCTGTGTTTTTCTCTTCTCGGTTGTTATCAGTTCGTTCCGTGCACGGGTGGCGACGCTTCTGACCGCCCTGCGCTGTCGTTTAGCGTGCTCCTGAGCCCTGCGCTCCACGGCATACGCCGCCTCCTCCGCACTCACCGCTGCGACCGGTTCACCGTCAAGGTTTTTACGCCACGCGCCCACCGTCATGGCGCCCAGATACGCATCCGAGCGGGTGACGGCGGCAAGGCAGCGTTTCAGCGTCTTCACGGAAATCTCCAGCCCGCGCCGGCGAATGTCATTGACCATTGCCTCCCGGATGTTGACCGCCAGGAGCTGCGGCTGGTCGTCCGTCACCAGGGCTGGCCAGCAACGCTTCAGGAGCGCGAGCGCGTCCGCAAGCGGCATGACCTTCCGGTACACCGGTTCCGGGGCAGGTTTGCGCCTGGCCGCCCGCATGGCCTCCCTCTCCTGGGCCTGTCGCTCAGCCCACTGCCGGGCTTTCTCTGCTTTTCTGGCGACCTTCTCGTCCGCCTGCGCCTTTTTCGCGCTCTCATCCACCGCCTGCTTCCTGACCTTCCAGGCAGGCGTCGTGTTCACCACCACGGTCTTTTTACGCGTGACCCGGCCCGGTCCCGCACTGTCCGGTTCACTGTTGTTTACGGCACGCTGACCTTCTGGCTCCGCTTTGCGGCGCAGCGTCAGCGTGGGGCGCCCCTGATCTTTCATCCTGCCTCCGGATAAATCTGTTTCACGTGTATTCCCCTGACTGACCTTATTCTGACACGGCAGATATCACATCACCATCAGTCCGATGACGGCCAGGTGCACCGCGTAGAACAGCGGGAAAAATTCGCGTGGCCAGAAACGCGGCACGCGGCAACAGGTCCGGCTCAGCACCGTCAGGGTAACGCCGGGTATCACCAGCCCCGCAATGGCAAAGGCGGCGCTGTCCGCGGCATTCAGCGCGAGTATCGCCAGCGCCAGACACAGCGCCAGCCCCGTGCGCGTGGTGCGACGGCCCGTCATACAGACGCCGCAGGCCAGCATCAGCATGACTACCCCCGCCAGCCCGTAGCTTCCCTCTGATAACGGCAGCCAGGCCAGAACCAGCATCAGGGACAGCGGCCACGCGCGCGGCCCGTGCTGCTGCATCAGCGCCAGCGCCTGTCCGCTGACCGCAAAGGCAAACAGGATATTGCCCAGGTCCGGACGAAGCCCGGCCAGTATCCAGCCGCCCTGCGCCACCCCGGCCCATGTCCAGAGCCGGTTCAGGGCGCGCTGCTGGATCTGCGGATGGCGGGCGAGGTTCATGGCCCAGACCAGGCCAAAGAGCGGAAACGCTCCCCGACCGGCAAGACGCAGCCAGTCATTATCCAGTCCGCACAGCATGCTGATGTGGTCGGCCACCATCAGGAGCAGCGCCACGGTTTTGATAAGGTCAGTCTGGCCCGGCGTCCACACAAGCAGACGCTGCAGCCAGCAGTCGGCCACCACCACAAGAGGGAACAGCGGATGGTTTTCAGCACGCATATCAGTCGCCTCCCAGGGTCTTTTCACGCTCAAGGTCTCGCACCGTTTCGCGCTCCATCTGCTGCAGGCGGTCCCGCTGCACGTTCTCACGCACCACCTGAGACACCGCCTCATCCCGGCGGCGTTCTTCCGGCGCATCCGGCAGCGTGAGGGGAGATGCCGGCGTTTCTTTTATCCGCTCCATATCCCGCACCACATCCCGGACGGCAACGTCAGCCCCACCGGCCGGCCCGTCGCCGCTGCGGGCCATCTCGCGGACCGCCTCTTCAGCACGCTTATCCAGCTCCCGCTGCACCTCAGCCTCCCGGGCCTGCTGCGCCAGCACCTCCGGCGGAACCGTCTCTCCGGGCTGCGTACCGGTGCTGTCGGGCAGGCTGTCGGCCCAGACCCGACCGCCGGTAATGGCGCCGGGGTTCCACGGTCGCGCCTCGCCTTCGAGCCGCACCACCACGCCGCTCTGCGGATTCTCCCTCGCGAGCCGCACGCCCTCTTCCATATCCCGCGCCAGCAGCGACTCGCCGTTACGGCTGGCCTGCAGACCCGCAAACGCCGCGTCCCCGCAGCCCATCACCCGGCCTTCACCAGCGAGCCCCTTAAGCTGCCCGTCTCCGGAGGTCAGGGCGCTCAGCCAGACGCCCGCCTGCCTGCCGTTGCGGTCAAAAGCGGGCAGCGCCACGTGCGGCTGCGGGTATTTACGCCCCGGCGAGATAAATTTCGCCATCGAGCCCTCTGGCTGCAGCCCGGCCTGGCGCAGCGCGGCGCGACCGGCAGGTACCTCACCCAGCGCTTTAGCCGTCGCCGTCAGGCGGGCGGCATTCGCGACGGCGCGGTCGCCACGCGGCTCGAGAATGTCATGCGCCGTACTTTTCGCCTGCGATTTTTCCATCGCGGCCACCCACTTATCCCGGTTGTCGGTATAAACCTGCGCGTGCTGCTTCATGCGGCTCAGCGCCACGTAGGCCGACTCGAAGCTCACCATCCGCTTACGTCCGCCGTCCGTGCCCTGCAGGGAGATGGAGAAGGGTTCGCTCGCACCCTGTGAGCCTTCAACGGTAACGGCATAGGCCAGGTCGATGTGCTGCTCTGCCTGCTCCGCTGACGGCGTGAGCGTGCGGGTCTGTTTTCCATCCGACAGCGTGACGCTGTCACCTTTTATCTCACTGACCGACCAGACGCTGTTGGCCACGAAGCCCCGCTCGCTGTCGCTTTTCGAAAAGCGCATCCGGTCGCCTTCCGACACGGTGATGGTGTCCTGACGGTAGAGCGTGACGCCCTCTGTCGCCGCCTGCGCGGGCGACAGGCTGCGGGTGTTGCCCTGCGTATCCTTCAGCATCACGAGGTGCGCCTCCCCGTCCAGCGCCTCAATGCTGTAATACGTGCTGTCCAGCAGAACCAGGCTGTCGCGGGACGCCTCCCACGTTGCCATGCGCCTCAGCTCCCCGTCGCGGATATTGGCTGGCGTAAGGACCGGCAGCGTGACCTCTTTTTCGCCCACCTCGCCGGCACCCTGACGGGCGTCATGAATCATGGCGTTCACCTGGCGGCGGTCGGCGTTCAGGGCGGTGATAACGATGGTCTGCGCCTGCGCCTCTGACGTGCGCCCCGTGTAGTCCTTCACGATGGCCTCCAGCAGCGTCGCAGGCTGCCCGCCGGGCAGCAGGTCACCGGCCGCCATGGCTTTCGCGATGGCCTCCTCCCGTTCGCGGCTGAACTCCATGACCGAGCTGTCCGGCTGCCAGGCATCCGCCCTGCGCGGCACCTGTGCCGGCGCCACGCGCTCAATGGTCGTCAGGGCGCTGCCGATATCGCGGTTAATCAGGCTGTAGACGGCAGGTTTAAGCTCCGGCGTCTGGCGGACAATCTCCTGCATCACCGCCACGTCAATGGCGCTGCGCTTCTGCAGCAGGCGGAAGGGCTGGCCCGGGGCAATGGACTGCAGCTGGTCGGTATCGCCGCTGGAGACCGCGCGTCCCCCGCCCCCGGCAATCAGGCTGTACGCCTTCGCCATGTCGGCGTTACCGACCATCGAGCTTTCATCCACGAGAAACAGGACGTTGCTGAAGTCCGGTCGTTCGCCACCGCGCAGCTGCTGCTGCGTGTCGTGAATAAAGGCCGCCAGCGTCTGCGTTTCGGGTACGCCCGCATCTCGCATCTCGCTCACCGCCCGGTGGGTGGGGGCCACGCCGATAACCCGCGGCTGCTCCCGTTCCGGCAGCGTGCCGATGGCCGACATGACCGCCCGGAACTGAGTGGTCTTACCCACGCCCGCGTAGCCCTGCACCAGGGTAAAGCGGTCGGGGGATTCAAGTATCATGCGCGTGGCGTTCCGCTGCCCGTCGGTCAGGCCCGCCAGCTGCGCGTCCGGAACCTTATCCATCAGCGGGGTGACGGCCTTCTTTCCCTCAAGGACGTGGCGGATAATGCTTTTTTCAGCGTTGTACGACTGGCGTGAGACCAGCAGCTGCAGGCCGTTTCCCGGCGATACCGGCACCGACAGCAGGGCGCCGCTGCGTATCTGCCGGTCCGCCTCCTTTTCGATGGCCTGCAGGCTGAGGCTGTCCTGCTCAAATTCTTTCGCGGCGGCCATCAGCTGCGGCTTCGTGAACGCCAGGCCGTTCCCCTCCAGCACCGGAATGGCCAGATGGATAGCCTGCTGCTCCGGCGTGTGCAGCCCGGCCTTCTGGTGCGCCAGGGCATCATCGAGCCTGTCATGCCCCGCCGCATCCTTAATCTGTTCAGACACGACGCTCCAGGCAGACTGACGCGACAGCTTCTCCGTCGTTTTCTGCGCCGTCTGTGCGGAATAGAGCTGCACCGCCCGGCCGCTGAGCGCCAGTTTGTTCAGCGTGGTGTTATCCAGCTCGCGCTGCGACAGCGAGGCAAAGACCGTGGCGCTGTCGCTCACCGAGCGGCCCGGCGACTCCACCCAGCCCTGACCCACCTTCGCGGCGGTAAACGGGCTGTCGCCGGCGGGCAGGACCACGTCCGCCTTACGCCCCGGCAGGCTGACGACGAGCCCCGCCTCCCCGAGCGCCTTAACGGTCACCGTATCGCCTCCCTTGAGCCGCGTCCCCTGCGCCTGACCCAGCACTGCCAGACGGTCGCCTTCGGCCACCTGCAGCGTGCCGGTGCGGTACAGCGACCAGCTGCTGTTGAGTTCAGACAGGCGGGTCACCCGCGTCTCACCCCGGGCGTTGCGCAGCGTCAGGCTGTTGTTGCGGCCCGTCACGCGGTCAATGACAAAGCGTTCCCGGCTGCGTGCTTCGGCATTCCAGCGCTCCATGACCATCCCCTCCCGGTAGTGGTCGCGCACCTGCTGATGGCGGCTGTCGAGCCAGACCGGCTCCAGCGTGGTGATACTGACCTCCCGCTCGCCCAGCACCTTTTCCGCCTTAAGCGCCTCGCGGACTACGCCTGCGAGCACCGCCTGCTCGCGCGGACCGGTGACCTGCGCCACGCTGTGTTCACCTGCGCGGACGCTTCGGGCAAAGTCAGCGGCCAGGCGGTCATACCGCTGCCGCCGGTCAGGCTCGCTGATAACCGAGACCTGCGTCTTCTCACCGCCCTGCCACGCGAGCGTGCTCACTCCCGCCTCCTTCATGACGGTGAGGGCGCTGCCGGTCCCGGTGCGCTGGCCGCTGTCGGCAATCAGCAGCTGGACGTTATGGCGCAGCGCACCGTCGAGCAGCGTGAGCGTTTCTTTCAGGGTCAGCTTCTCCCCCTGGTCCACAATCAGCGTGCTGCCGGGCGTAAAGGCCATGCCCTCCGTCAGCCCCCGCCTGTCGGTGATATGCTCGCCGCTGAGGCGCTCATCCTGCATAAGGGCGCTGCGCGAACGCCTGTCGGCGGCGATAATCTGCACGTCACGCCCCTGTTCGCGCGCCATCATCGTCAGCTCCGCCACGCGCTCACGCTGGCCGGCCGCCCCGCCCTGACCCGAAATGATCGCCACCGGCGGACGGTCCTGGGCCAGGACACTCACGGCATCGCTGTATGACCGGCTGCGGGGCACGCTTTTATCCGGAAAAATGTCGGCCTGCCCCGTCCGCTGTAAATCGCGGGTCATCGCCGACACCGACAGCTCATCCAGCACGTGGATGTTCGAGGTAAACAGCCCCTTCTCTTTATCCAGCGGGATGAGCTGCTCATTTTTTATCGCCGCATCGATGCCGTCACGCGCCATCTCCACCATGCCCGACCGCGCGGGCAGCTGCCCGAGGGTGGTGGCCAGCAGTTCGGAATACGTGAACCGCGCCCGCCGGTCGCTCAGCATCGCGATGGCCTGCCCGACGCTGCTGTTAATATCAATGGCTTCAGGCGTCGTTGCGGGAATATTCCCCTGCACAACCCGCAGGTCTGCCGCCTCACGGTAGGCTTTAATGTCAAACCCCGTCTCTTTCAGGGTCTGCATCCACTCGGCCATGCGCTGTTCGGGGTCAACCTTCTGCTTCGACTGGCGGGTATCGAGCGCCGCCACGTCGCGGGACTTCAGGGACGCGTCATCCCCGACCGCCTCGCTGATGGTCCTGCTGCGGCTGGAATACGGCTCCGTCGGTACGCCCTTCAGCTCCCACATGCCGTGTTTGCCGACCGTCTCAGTCTCATAGCCCATCGCCGCGACGTCATCCTTCAGCGCGGCACGATACAGGCGGCCAAAGGCAATCTGGTTGGCGTAGATATTCTCAATAAACCCGGTTTTACCCACTTTGTCGCTGCTGAGCGTTCGCCACTCATCGCCATGCTGAGTGGCATTGGCCACCACCGCGTGGGTGTGCAGCTGCGGCTCCTGGTCGCGGCTGGTATCATGGTTAAACAGCGCCATCACCAGGTTGCCGGTCAGCTGCGTCTCGCTCCTGCCCTCCGTCATAAACCGCGTGGAGGCCATTGCCTCTATCTGCTTAATGGCGGTCTCCACCGCGCGGTTGTGTGCCTCAATAAGACGCTTGTCGCCTCCCAGCATGGCCATCACGGAGACACTTTTGGGCGCAGAGAAGGTGAAGTCGTAGCCCGGACGGTGTTTGTTCGCCCCGTCCTGAGTCCGGCTGAGGTCGCTGCCGTCCGGCAGGCGTCCCTCCAGAACCTTCGTAAAGACCTTCTGGTCCACCCCGCCGCTGAGCCCTAGCGCTTCAGCCCCTTTTCCGGCCCAGCGCTCGCCCATACTACCGATAACGTAGTAGTTGTCCTTGTCGGTGTAATAATTGCCCGCGCTGCCGGCGGATTTTACCGATCCGATGCTCATCATCAGATGTATCCTCCCGGCTCAAGATCCTTTTCAGGCGCCCGGTGAACGTTGATGTTCACTTCTTCACGACGCTGCCTCTCCTGAGGAGACAGTTCGTCCTGCTCCGCCTGCCACGCCTCCCATGCCGCCATATCCACCACCTCACCGCTTTCACTGATGCCGGGCGGCAGCTGTTCAGCCTCTTCCGCCTTTGTCTTCAGCTCAGGCTCCACGCCGCCGGTGCCGGCGGCACCCGTTACGGATGCGGTATCTGCAGCTCGGGGGGCGGTTGCCGGCTGCTGTGGCTGCTGTGGCTGCTGTGGCTGCTGTGGCTGCTGTGGCTGCTGTGGCTGACCAGCATTCTCCGCACCGCCCTCTGGCGCGACAACATCGGCATCCGGTTCAAAGAGCATGGCGATGCTGCGGGATTCATGTTCACGTGCAGCCAGCGCGGCATTCAGGCGTTCCTCCGCTTTCCCGTCGATGGTACGCGGAATGAATTCCGGTGCCACCTTTGGACGCTGCTGATACTTCAGCGCCATCTTCACGGCAGGATAAGGTCCGGGAAGCGTGACGTAGCAGGAGAGATCCGGCAACGTCTGGACGTCGGAATAACTCACCAGGGTGACGCGCTCCATGTCCTTGCCGACCGAGGTACCGTCGCGTACCGGGTCCACGCCGTAGGAATATTGCTCGGATGCCTTGAGGATTTCTTTCTCACCGATTTCACCGGCGGCGAACTCAGCAATATTGCGCGACGGCGAGCGGAAGAAGGCACGGGTGTTCAGCACGTCGAACAGCGTTTCCGCCGGTTTCTGCCCGTAAATATCTTCCAGCTGGGCGTAGGACTGAATGCCAATGACGTAGCAGCCGCCAAACTTACGCGCCTCCGGCAGGATTTCAACCAGATCCGGCAGCTTGTGCAGGGTCGGCAGCTCGTCGGCGAAGATCCACACGCGGCGGTTACGGTTTTCCCCCATCGCCAGCAGCCCGCGAATGGCGATGGACAGCCACATGGAGATAACCGGTTTGAGGGAGGCGTGGGTGTCGGCATTGGAGGAGATAAACAGCCAGCCGTTTTTACCATCCTCACGCACGCCGCGCATCCAGTCGCGTATGGTGAATGACTCGCCGTTATTTTCGATGCCCTGCAGATAGCGGATGGCCTTGACGTAGTTGGTCAGCACGGCGCGGATGGAGATGGCCGTTTTCTCGATTTTCTCTTCCACCAGGTTCGCCGCCGGGGAGTTTTTCAGGTACGAGCGCAGCTTCTCAATCTTGATGGAAAGCAGCGTGTCGACCAGCTTGCTGTAGCTGCGGTCCTTGTCGTTGCGCATCAGATAAGCGGCTTCGGCAAAGATGGTACGTCCCGACCCCTGCCAGAAGGGGTCTTCCTTCGTGCCCATAGGAATAAGCGTGTTGGACACGTTGTCGAAGTCAGGCTGCGTCAGGCACTCCCGCCACAGGTCCCATGCAGCGCAGCGCGCATCCAGCGGGTTAAGGATTTTATCCGTGGCCGGATCATAGTAGCTTTTGACGAACTCACAGGAGCGGTCATACACGATGACCATATCGCCACGCTGGCGGGCGTAGTTCATCAGACGGCGGATAACTTCTGATTTACCGGCCCCGACGGTGCCGTGCAGACAGAAGTTCTGGATCTCCGAGTCCTTAATAAGCGGCAGCTCACCGATTTTTATGTCGGATGCGAGACCGTCGCGCCTGAGCATTTTCGCCACCGCTTTCGGGTCGTCAGTCAGCTGGCGCCCCCCCGTTATCTCGTCCTCACTCTGCTGTTTACCCTGATGGCCCAGAATCCAGGTGGTGACAAAGAAGGTAATAACGCACACCACGGCCGCGATGATGGCGGCAAGAATAAAGGCCGTCCAGACCTGGTCTGCGCACCACTGGATATATTTGTCCTGCAGTATTTGCTGCGCGTTGTACTTCAGCTCATGGCCGTAATAACGGATGGTATAGACAGGCTGGGATTTGAAAATATCGCGCATGGGGGCCAGCGTCTGACACCAATACCAGACCATGCCATTAACAAACGTCTGCCAGGTCAGTTTAATAGACAGAGTCAGAGCAACAATTACGCCGAAGAGAATAACGAGACTGTAAACGATAATATTGGCAATTTGACTGAACATACGGATGCGCATGCTCGCGATCTGACCCCCTTGGGTCATATCCTTAGCATTAAAACTCATATTATCCTCATTGAGGTTTAGAATACGTAGACCCTGTATTCAGGATGAACACTCAGAATGGCAAGTATAAGAAACAGCCCGAACATGCGGGCTTAATTATTAAAGAGGTATTATAAACTCAATTGCAATGACGCCACCCTTTAGGGCTTGACCAGATTATGTTATTCACATTGGTTATATCGTTAACTACAAACCCATCACCACCGTGCCAAACCAACCGCAACTGCAGTTTATTTTTCTCTTTTTTCTCCACGTATGCTTTGTAGTATGCAATCCCAGGATATTGATAAGGTTTTGCTTCGTAATCCTCTCGACATATCAAATCGCCAATACTGACAGCAACTTCAGCATTCATCTCTATATATTTTTTTTGCTTTTCATTTATTTCATTAGCCAAATCAACTTTCTTTTCTATATCAGTCTGTTGCTGGACTCGCTCGCTAATATATCCAAGTCTCTCCGCTGAACTCAACCATTGCTGTTTCGCCTGAGAACTAGGTGGCTCTACTGTAGAGAAAATCCTAGATCCAAGCCCTATTTTAGTTAACGAGGTATCAGGGCTATAATTCACATGAAACAATGGCATTTTATTCACTACACACCATGTTCCTCCCTGTACCATTTCCCCTTGTTTAGCAACACAATATCTATCTATCGACTCTTCAATTGAGGCTACATAGCAACGTAGGTTTTTCCCGCCCAATTGATAGTTTAAGCCATCTGAATTTATGAATTCCCGCCCTTGAGACGAGAAAGTTGTGCCTATACAGTTCGATTTTTCAAAAGTTTCACTTAAATAACTTGCCACATCCGAATATCCTTTCGGATCTATATACTCAACATCCCTGATACTGCTACACCCTGAGAGGTTAAAAAGAGCCAACAACGTTGCTACTTTCATTCCATTTTGTTGAACCATAACAACCTCCATAAAATCAGGTAATGAGTCAATTCTTTAATGGTAATGACTATCTACTCTTATGGAACTCCCATAAGCGTTACCAGAAGAGTCAACAACTCCGCACATCGGTAAACCAGTGGCAGGATTTGAACGCATAGGTTCAGAACAATCAGTATCGGACTGGCCTATGTATGCGCCATCAAAGGTAAATTGTTCCTTAAGTGACTTAGCTCCTACTGTAACGCCACCAATTGTACATACTCTAAAAACCGTAAGACCGATAAAAATCAGCATTGAGATCAACGGTGAAAACAGAGCAGGAAAAGAGCACAATAGATATATCAAAGATGAAACATCCCTACTATCACCTTCTTTCCTTCTGGAAAGATGATGATTGATGTAAATAAAGATTATCTGCCACAAAAACAATACGACCAGCATAAAGAACGTAGAGGCAGCATCCCAGCCTGAAAACCAGCATGCAATGTATTGGACAGACACCACCCACAGGACACGCATAACTTCTTTCATTTCCACCCCCTATTTATTTCTTCTGATTATTCTCCAACTCTCTTGCTTTTTCCAGAAGTTCTTCTGGGCTGTCCGCTCCTGGAATTGATTTTTGAGCAGACTTCTCATTATTATACATATTATCCTGTTTTTGATCTTGAGACCTGTGATTACTTTCCAGTTCAGAATATTGATTATTAATTACTGTAGATGCATTCTGAATATCACTCTGTTTCCCTGAAATACTGTTACGAGTCTGATCCAGCATTCCATCAACATTTCCCTTAACATTGTCTTTTATACCCGACTCGCTGGTCGCTTTCTCAACAGTTGCTTTATGTGTCGCAAAGTCCGACATTACATCCTGCCTACCACCGCCAGCAGAAATATTTGTCATCCCCTGACCCAACGTGCTTTTTGCATCAGAATAGGCATTATCAACCTCTGGTTGTACCTGCTCCTTAACAAATGACCAAGCCATTTCTCGCCGCTGCGCAGCTACTTCGGGTGAACTAGTGTTGGTAAGTATCATATCAGCATCCTGCGGGGAGTTTTTGCGTACATATTGTGCAAACTGCTGGTTAAGATCTTCATTAACTTGACCACTCATAGTTTCTGTTCGTGACGCCATTTCTGCATACTCATGGCTACGAGCTTGACTGGTTGTATACTGGTCGTAACTTTGTTTTGCAGAATTCAGAGCTATGGAAAGTTGGTCAGCTCGAGAAGTTGCATTATTATCAGTGTGGCTACCAGACTCATTGAGTTTACGGCTGGTGAAATAATCACTTGCCTCTTTGAAGTCTTTGGTAGCTCTGGCATCCACATCGTGACGAGCATCTTGGCTGGATCGGGAGCTACTGGATGCCTGATGCGAATCAAGATCTTCACCATCAACACCGACTCTCGCACCAGCTTTAAAGTTGATACCGCCACCGGTTCCGAACGCCTTGATACCAATGCCTCCATTTGCGTTAACGTCACCATAAAGGCCAGTGGAAGCGCGAGTACTACGAGAAGCCAATTCTTGAGTCGCTTGCTCGTTACTAATGTTGTGTCCCTTCGCATAGCTTTCCACCGCGCTACGCATCCGGCTGGCCATCATAGAATCCTGAGCACTCATGGTACTGTCCGCACCATTAGTCATAGAATCACTGCTACCACGGTTTGAGCCAAACTGGCTGAGCGTATTCCATGCACTGCTTAAGCTACTACTATAACCATGCAACGCACTTTCCGATTGAGCCTGCGCTTCACGTGCCATTGCTTGTTGAGCGGACGCGATCTGACGAGAAAAGTTAATATTTAGCGGTGTTTTGCTAGCAGCCTGTGTGGAATCAGTCACCGTACTACCATCACGCATATGTGTTGAGGTTGCCCCATTAGCCAGTTGCTGACTCATCTGGCCAAACATCGTTGAGCTGTTAGTGTTCCAGTTAAAACCACTCACATTTTCTGTCTGCATATTGGCATAAGAATAGTTACCATCAACAGCACCAGAGGCAGCAGTGGCTGCAGGGCTGATAGCGGAAGAGGCCAGATGGCTGTAGAGATTTGAGAACCCCGCTCCCAGTCCCTTCAGCATTCCCCATGCAAGCGGTGGGATTAGCATGGACAGATAGCCTGCCGTGGTAGCGAGGTCTGAGTATTTTATCTGCACCTGTGACAACTCCGAGAGAACCACTGGTGAACCGTTGGCCTTCGCATAGAAGGTCATGCAGCTGTTGAGGATGGCGTAAAGCAGTGGCCAGCTCTGCACCCACATGATAGCCAGCACGTACCCCTTCAGCACATTAAGGGTGACGGCGTTAAACATCCCGCCCAGCACCATCAGGGGGAATATTCCGATGGTCAGACCGACAATCAACGTCTGAGACATAGGAAGTGAGCGTAATGCCACCTGACCGACCGTCGCATGCGCCAGCCGCTGCTTCTCCATCGATGACGTAGTGGCGATATTCAGCAGGCTTGAGGTATCACCGTTGCGGGCGGCGTAGCTCATAATACCGTTTCGCAGCGCGTTCATCGTCACATTCTGACGGACAATCGACGCGGCGCTCTGACCGGCCCCATAGAAATAGTTATAGCTGTCCCCGATCATCTGGCTGAACAAAATGTCAGGATTCGGACGTCCGCCAAAAAGCTGACGCACGTAGTAACTCCATGTTTTTCCTCCGGTCTGAGTATCCAGGGCAAGCTTTGGCTTAATTACCGCAGCGGCTTCTTCACAGGTTAAAAACTGATTATTGTTGTTGAATATCCCCCTCAGCGGACTCGGCTTTGAGAAAATCAGCGTATACGGGTCTGCGCTGTTCATCAGCTCTTCCATGGTATATTTTCCGTTCAGGAAAATATCGCCCATCACGCAGTTCTGCACATAGTCCGTGAATATCGTCGTTATCTCTGGGTTCTGTGATAAAAAGTCCGTACTGCGTGAAACCAGATTCGCCCCAAATATCATGCCGGTTTTGCTGTAGGTGATGCTGTCGGGCTGTGAAAAGACCATTTCATACCCCTGAACAAGGGCATATCCGATTTTGGTGGTCAGCGATGCAGGCAGTGCCAGCCCGACGGGCACGTTATCGACTTTATAGACCTTTGTCTGATTACTGATATCGATTATTTGTACGGAGGTGCGAACACTGATCAGCAGCGACATCAGCACAATGACGCCTGCCCAGCCCAGCATATCCATGATGTTGTGCCGTCGTATCCACGAAATGGCCACAACCAGCACAGAGAAAGCCGTCGCAATACGCCGAATAACAACCCAGTTCTCCGTCGACATGAACGTGACGATGGCATTCAGCGTCTGCGTCAGCCAGTCGCCGCCCGCAATGACATAGATTTCCTGCATCAGCGCGCCCCCCCGAAGTGATAGTTGTTCTGGTAGCGCTGCAGCATGCGTGCCGAGACCTGCTGGCGCATGTAGCTCATCTGGCGGTCAACAACCAGAAGCGCGTCCTGCTGTACCTGCACCTGTGCCTGGAAGGAGGCTATCTGTCGCGTGGCTTCGTTAAGGTTATTATTGATGCTGTCGATAACGGCCTGGTCATAGTTTCCCGTTGCCACCATTGCACGGGCCTGCTGGACCAGCTCCTGGATGTACTGGAGCAGAATGTCGTAGCCGATATAATCGGTTAGCTGATAAACGAGGCTGTTAGAAACACCCAGCATCTGGGGATCAACCAGGTACTTGAAGACCGGGATGGTAGTACTTGTGATAAATCCCTTCTCTTTCTCGGTTAACTTTAGATCGGCAACGGCTTTATTCTGAATGCTGGAAAGGATGTCTTTTATCTGATTTTTCAGTGCATTTTTCTGGCTGATCGTGACATTAGCATCGGCAAACACCTTCAGACATTTATCGCTGTCATTACAGTGATACACCCGTGCAGTCCCCCCCTCCATCATGGCCCGAATAAGGTCGCGATCGGTCGTTCTGGCCGGAAGCGGGGTTATATTACCCTTCTCATCAAAGACCATTGTTCCGGTCAGGGTCATGATGAACTCCTTAAGCTCTTTATTCCCGTCAAACATGCGGTTCTTGCCGAGCGCATTCCAGATGACATTGATATTCTTCGTGATGCGCTCTTTATCCTTATCACTGGCCTTATCACGGACCTTATCCATACTGCCCCCTACCGTACAGCCCTGGCGGGATGCAGCCCAGTCCGCAAACATGTTGCTCTCGCCGGCAATGTCCTGGCAGACCTTCTGCTGGGAGACCTGGGTGCGCGGAAACAGACCGCCGACAATCCCCTGCGCCGCCTGGCAGGAGCTGAGGTTCATGCTGTTAATATCGCTGGCCATCTTCTGCAGAAAGTCTTTTGCGGTCTTGATTTCCGGTACCGTGGTCTGCAGCGCCAGATCGAAGAAGTATCCGGCCGCATTGGACATAATCTGCTTGGCGAAACGCTGCAGCTGATCGCTGTTAATAAAGCTGAAGGAGCCCAGATAGGCATCAATGCCGCCGCAGCCGGCGTTGATGTCGGGCAGCGTCATGGAGATAAGCTGGACGGTTTTCACCTGCGTACGGGCATATAGTGAGCCACCCGTGGCGTAGCCAGCGGCCTGCCCCTGCCAGACCTGTGGCTGGCTGGTATTGGAGTCAAAGCCCAGCTTATTAAAGAAGGTGTTCATGTCGCTGTTCACGTCCGCACTAACTGTTGTTGAACAGACGAGAAGCATGCAGCCCAGAAGACTGCGGTGTCTGAACAGGTTTATCATCATTTCACTCCGCGCATCTGAAGGACCGTATCCATGCGGGCCATAAAGCCCTGTTCGTCGGTCGCGCCCTGCAGCAGGGGCAGGGCTTCAAGGGTGTTTACGTTGACGAGAAAGGTGGTTGGCGTGGCCACGGGCAGGTTAGGGAAAAAGGTTTTCATCACCTCCGGCGGCGCGGGCAGCGCATCGGGATAGGACGCATCCCCCTGACCGTCGATGGTGTAGGCCATCACCCCAAAACCCACCCGTGCCGACAGCGACTTCAGGACCGGATCAAACTGGTGGCAGTACGGGCAGTGCCCCTGCATAAACAGCACGACCTTCCAGTCGGCCAGATTGACCTGGCGGCCGTTGCTGAGGCGGTACCAGACCGGCTGCTTCGCCGGAAGTGGCTTAACTTCAGGGTCTTCCGGGGATGTTGGCAGAGATCCCGACGCTCGCGCCCCCTGTGGATGCCATAACGATTTGATCTCGTCCATTGTGGAAGCCTGTGTGGCCAGACTGAGGGTCATGAGCGCCACGGTAAACACGATATGTCTAAGGTTCATGTCGGCATCCTCCGGCATCACGGGCCTTTTCGGCCTCACGGGCGGCATCAATCCAGCGGTTGATGATGCGGTAGCCCCCCCAGAGCGCCATCGATACGCCGATTATCTGTGCCAGAAGAATGGCCATCTCCGGCTCGCGCCGGACCAGGCGGGAAACAATGTGAAACCATATCCCGAGGCTCAGCACCCATAATCCGGGCACGTCGAACTCAGGCAGGCGAAAACGGAATTTACGCATGCGAACTCTCCCTGTATTAAAAGTTGGGGGCAAAATCTGTGGAAACGTTGAGGAACTGCTTCGCCAGGTCATCTTGGCTGATAAAGCCATACGAGACGGGTTTAACCGTCCCGCTTTTAGGGTCAGCCAGCATCAGCGCCGGGAAGTAACGAATACCCAGCCGGCTGGCCTGTCCACCGTCCATTCGGGTATCCGGCAGGAGTGGATTCACGATACCGTCCACGGAGACCGGAATGACGCTGAGGTGATACGTTTCGCGGAAGTTTTTAATGACCTGAACCAGCTGGCCGTCGATCGGGTCCTGTCCGCGGTAGAAGAACATCACGCCATAGCGCTGTGCCAGCGTTTCAATGGCGCGGCGCTGGTCGGCAAAGTCCGCCGCCAGCTGGTTGCGCACGGTACCGTTGTAGTGGCTGTGCTGCAGGTTGTAGTCGAGCTCGGGGTGTTCGAGCATCGCCTTTTTAGCGCTCATCGAGAACAGCCCGGCCTGCTGCGTCCAGTAGTTCTGCAGGCGGAAGTAGCGGGTAAAGTTCTCCACGCCCGGATACAGAATGGCCTCGTACATGGCGCGCTTCGTGGCCTGCTGAAGCGTGGCAAGCTTCTCCATGATGTCCGGCGAGGCCTGCTGAGGCTGTGTTGAAGAGGATTTGTCGTCCTCCGGCGTTCTGTGCGATTCGTTGTACCACTGCCAGCCGGCATCTTGTCCTGTGGCGGAAAAAACGCTGCCAAGAAGCAGCAGCGCTAACGCCGTCTTTCTCATTTTCACTGGAACCTTCCTTATCCCGAAGCAGGTCGGTTATCGTTTGAAAAGCGGGTTTAACAGCCACGCCAGCAGAACTCCCGCCACGAAAAGCGCAACCATCAGCGCCATAAAAAACACATCGATGCGCGATGTTTCATCAACGATATTCCCGCACCAGTAAAGCACCGGTGAGGCGACAATCAGGCTGATGATAAGGCGTCCAGTAAATCCTTTAATTTTCATGATGGAGAGTCCTGAGTGAGTGATGAGTGGCTTACTGTTTGTTCTTCAGCTGCGCGGCGATTTCCTCTCGGACGCGCTTCGTCAGGGTGTCGTTATCCGGGATTTTCTTGTTCTTTTGCAGATCGTCGAAAAAGTTCGAGAAGTCGAGCGCTTCAAAATTAATTTGCTGCAGCTCGGTCTGGGTGATGCCGCGACAGTCCGGGCTGCTGGCCTTGCCAAAGCCGACGTGAAGCTGACCGTTACGTCCCTGCTGCTGCACTATCTGAGCCAGCTTAGAGTCAAACTGACAGTAGCTGCGCTTCTTCTCCAGACAGACGCCGAGCACTTTTTTTGAACAGAACTCACCGATACTGACCGTGAGCTTATTCTCTTTGGCCTTGCCCAGCGCTTTCTCCTCGCTGCTGCACCTGGCAAGCCCGACATCCTGGCCCCAGCCGCCGTCTTTACAGCAGTTGCTGAAACCTGCCGCAAACTTCTTGCAGAATTTCGCGCTGCCGGTAAAGGCGCGTACGTCAACGCTGTTAATGGCTGCTACGTCCTTGCCCGCAGCGGCCAGCGCGGCGAGTGCCGAAACGACAGGTGCAAAATCGTTGTTTTTACCGTTCTGCGCCCGCTCACAGTCCCCATCGAGACAGAAGGTATCGCCGCCACATATCATCACCTGGCCGGAAGTACGCGTTTCACAGGAGTACGTGGCGTATTCATGCAGGCAGCCGCTGCCGTCTTCTGCAGTGAAGGCGCAGGTGCGTGAGGCAAGCGTACAGGCCGGATTGTTCATATAGGTTTTGCAGGCGCCATTGTCAGCAGTCTGGGTCATATATGTGTCTTTGTACTTCCAGCATGCCTGGGTAACCTGGTAGGGCTTGCCCTCAACCACGACAGTCTTAGTACTGCCCGGTTCAATACACTCTGTTTTCTTGAGCGTACCTTCGCTTTTGCTAAACGGACAGGATTCACCCCATTCCACTCTGGGTATCCAGACCCGGCTTTTAACCTGCATGATTAGAGTCAGTGTAAAACGCGTTTTTCCGCTGGCCATATCGTTATAAATAATATTGTCGACTGTCCCCGTACAACTGCCGTTTCCGCTGCAGCTACTACCCTGTACGGTTTGACCTTTAGTCAGAGTCAATCCCGTTGCTCCTGTGAGGCCAATAGTGGCATTCCAGCCAAGATTGAATATGGTATTCATAAAATTAGCGCGGGAATTCCAGAGATAATTTTGTGTGGTGACATTCAGGCTGGCACTGTTCACCATACCCGCCTCAGGAGAGGTAAAACTGAAGACGATTTGCTTGCCGGATCGACTAAAATTAAATGAAGTGATGGTGTAGGTTTTAGTCTCAGTGGTTTCCTTCCAGTCACCTGTGATACTGGCTGTCCTGGTACAGGCCTGCTCAACCAGCAGGTCGCGCTCGCAGGTATAGTTGGTGAACTCGCTGCGGCTGATGTTCTGCGCTTCGCACTGCGTCTGCCCCGTTTTGCCGATGATGGTATCGGCGCGGGACTGGACATCCTGGCTGGCCTTAATAAACGGCGCGTCGGATGAAATGGGCTCCTTCGGGTTGTTAACAAACGAGTCGGTGACGGCCTTTGTGGCCTCATTAGTAGTCCAGCCCGTGGTACCGTCCGCTTTCAGCGCACCATCACCGGTCGCCGTCACGCCGCCATAGTACTTCTTCTCACCGGGTGAGGCGGTATAGTTGGGGATAGACGCTGAGGGGTTAAAGTTTTTCAGGCTGCTCTCCCCCTGCCCCTGTACCTGACGGGCAAAATCAGCCCCCGCCCTGTACTGCGCGTCAGCATCGGCAAATGCATTCACGCCCGCCATCGTGGTGGCAATGGCCAGCACCGGCATCAGTATTGCTCTTTTCATCGGGCCTCTCCTTTATTAAGCAGCTCTTGCGCCTCATCCCTGCACTCGCCCTTCTCCACCACCTTTTCCAGCGCTTGCTTCAGATGAAGATTGCCGCGAATCACATCGTGGCCCGCCTCGCAGTACACCACCAGGGACGGCACGCTGGTGATCCCGTACTCACGAAAGCGGGTCGGGTCGATGGCGACGCCGCTGGCTGAGCCGTCCTGAACAAGCGCCATCACGGCGGTTGCCGTTGTTTTCATGTCGTTGTTGACCATGCCCCGCAGGGTGGCGGGAATGTCGTAGCGGCGCGCCTCGGTCAGCATGCGCTTAAGCCCCGCCTGCGGGATGGCAAAGGAGACGAAATACAGGGCGCCGTGCGTCGGTTTATCCTGATGGTCCTCGCGCTGGCGCTGTTTCAGCTCCCCGATAAAATGGGCGTCGTCTGCTGAAAGAGGGTTCTGGCGCACCTGCTGCTCCAGCATCTGGCGCAACGGCGCGTTATCCTGCCCCCTCAGCTGCTGGCTGAAAGACTCCTGCTGACGAATAAACTCGCGGTTCGCCTCATCAGCTCCTGACGCCAGCGCAGTGCAACAGTATGCTGACAGCAGCAGCGCCGCCGTCAGACCGGACAGAGTTTTCATGGAAGTTTCCTTTTTCTCAGAGGAAGACGCAGTTGCGCTTGCGCCAGAGCAGATAGCCGTAGTTTTTCTTCGTGTTCGGCGGGTTACGCCCCGTTTCCCAACGCATGACGGTGCGGCCGAAAGGATGGCACTGCGCCGCATCCGGGAACATGTTCACCATCTGATAGCGCCAGCGCTCTTTCGGGATAATGGGAGACGGGTATTCGAAGCAGACCGCGCGGTCCACCCCCACGCTCTCCAGTATCTGACCCTGTCGGTGCAGCTTGAACGCCATACGCTCGCTGACCAGAACGGAAGACTGCAGGGGGCTGGACTCATTGCTCACCCAGCCGTTGAAAGGGTACATCGAGCCCTGCGAGCCAGCGCACCAGAACAGCGGGTCGAGAGGCTTATTTACCGCACTGGCTATCGCGTCGGCCGCACATGCGCCCTGCGCGATGGGGTTGGCAAAAATGACCGCCTCCGGATTCAGAATTGAGGTCAGGGCGCTGTCCCCCCATGTTGGGTCAATTTCAGACAGGTATCCGATATCCAGATCGCCGCCCTGCAAACACCCGAGAGAGGTGATGATGTTGAGCCAGTACGTCAGCGGATATTTGTACCAGTGCACGTGGTAGAACGCGCCATTGACCTGTTTGTCATCTTTTTTGGCAGTGCCCATCCCCATTTTCCCGAGATTAACAGTGAATCCGCCGAGGTTCACCATGCAGCCCGGAGAACGTGCCACATCGGTCATGGCCATCGGCTCCCAGTACCCTATTGCCAGGCCAACGCGCTGAAATACCGGCGGTGGCATTGGACAAAACTGTATCGGGCTACCGGGATTGGACGTGTCCGGTAAATCCCCGCCCGTGACTTTTGTGCTGCCGAGCGACAGGGGGAACATGCAGCGCCAGCAGATATCGGTGATCGGATTGACGAAGCGCCCTTCGCAGGCGGCGTCCGCCGCTGCCATGTGGCTGTTACCCCACAGAAGCAGCCCGAACAGAGAGACGGTCAGCATTTTCACCGGACACCTCCTGCATCATGCTGCGCCATATCGGGCGGAATGATTTCCACCTGCAGGCGCTTTCCGCTGGGTGCCGCCGTTACCCGCGCCGGCACCTGGCTTATGCCGAACCGGGCGGTCAGCACCCCGTTCTGGTCGAAGAAAATGCGGCTGTCGAGCTTCTCCGACGTCTGCGGAATGTTGCCCTGAACCAGAATGATGCGGGTGATCAGGGTGTCAGGCTTCTGTCGCTGTACCCACGCGAGCTGCTCCGCATCGTCGCCGTTGATAAACAGCAGGGTCTCGTTAAACGGCACCACATCAAGCGGATTAAAGACCTGCCCCGCCTGAGCAAACACGTTGCCCCTGTCGTCGGCAAGCGCCTTGTCCACCCGCACGCTCGGATCAAACCAGCGCCGCTCGTAGCGCACCGCGCGGGTTATTCCCTCAACGGCAGGCGGGCGCTGGCTGTTGCGCACCACGCGCGCCTTAAACTCCGCCATCTTTTTGTCCATCTCGCCGGACTGCGCCAGCGTCTGCAGCCGGCTTTCGATAACGGTCAGCATATCCGGCTCCGCCACCGGCCAGAGATCGCCCCACGTCCCGAGGTCAGCGGCCGTCACGCTGCCGGTCAGCAGCGTCAGGCCCAGGGCAAGGGCGCGCATCACGCCCCCTCCTTCATCCGGCGGGCCACGTCAGTCTGGATTTCACGCGTGATATCAGGCGCCCCCTGCACCACGGCAGGTGCGACAAGGATGAGGGCACGATGGCGGATCTGCCAGTCCCGGAGGCTGGCCTCCAGTGACGCGTTAAAGCGGTCTGAGAGTGCTTTTGTCTGCGCCTCGTCCAGCGAACGGCGACCGGCGCTGTCAAAGAAGGCATCCACCGTGGATTTCATGTTGAAGGCCACAACCACAGGACGGTTAAGCTGGCAGACCAGCCAGCTGACGCCTGCGCTCGCTGCCAGCGTGCCGGCAATCAGCGCGGCGTTAATGAGTACGTGTTTTTTCATGGGATGGTCTTCCCTTCATGCTCGTGAAGCCAGCGCTCCAGCGCGGCCATTTCCGGCCCGGATTTTTTCCACGCCAGCTCCCAGACGGCTTCGTGAATACTCAGCCCCTCCCGGCGTCGCTGCTGCAGAAACTCAAAGTCCGGACCGTCCGAGGAGTACATTGCCCGGCTGAGCGGATCGACGAACAGGCGATGCCAGGACGTCAGGTGCTCAACCGACAGCATAAAGCTGCTGAACCAGTTGTCCTTCGCGCTGCCAAAACCCTTAATCATGTCGCGCTGCAGCTGCGAATACTGGTCCGGGTACAGCTGGTTGTACCTGGCGAACTCTTTGGCGGACTGCTTGAGGATAATTTTGTAGGACGAGTTACCCCATGCCGCGCGGGCGGCGCTGGAAGCCGTTTCCGAGTCAAAGTCGACGATGTTCTGCGTAATGGTGATGTACGAACCGGTATGGCGACGGGCGGTACGGTAGCCCTTCTCGATAAACGCCCCGACCTTGTTATTTTTGAAGTCCAGCAGGCGCCAGCCTTCGTCTATCACGTTGAGCTTCTTCAGGCTGCGCGGCGTGCGGTACATGCGGTTCTCAATGTAGAGAATGAGCGAGAACATCACCGCCACCAGGAGGGACGGCCTGTCCTCCAGTCCGCCAAGCTCAAGGACCACCATCCGGGCTTCGTCCTTCAGGGACGGTTCGTCGGAGTTGAAGTAGCTGCCGTACACCCCGTCGCGGGTGTACTGGGTCAGCAACACCACCATCTCATCGAGGCGGCTGCGGATGGTCGGGGAGCCTGCATACTCCTCGCTGTCGCGGGCCATCATCAGGTAGTCCACCACGTCATCAATGCGCGCCTGATTTTTCTTCGTAAGCCAGGTGGCCTTCACCGCCTTGAGCAGCAGACCTTCGTGCACCTCGTCCAGGTTGCCGTTGGGGCTGGCCATCACGGACAGCTGGTCCCGCAGGCGCTCGGCCATCTCATCGATGGTATCGTCGGTGACGTTAGCGAACGGGTTAAACTTCAGCGTCTCGCCGTCGAGGTAGACACCGCCCATGTTCTCGCACAGGGACTTGTAGCCGTCGCCCATGTCGAACACCACGGCGAAGCCGCCAGAGTCGATGACGCTGCGTATCAGGGGCTGGATAAGCCCGGTTTTCCCCGCGCCGGAGGTGCCACACACCGCCATATTGAAGTTGGTGTTGCCCATGCCGCGGCTGAACAGGTCGATAAACGCCAGCTGGTTGCGGTAGGTCGGCGCAAGCAGGCCGGAAGTGGCCAGCGGGCTGTCCGCCACCACCGGCATCAGATTGGCGACGTTAAAGCTCTCGGCGCGCTGCAGCACGCCGGACTCGCGCAGCTGCTTAAAGAGGCCGCCGCCCGCCATAAACGGCAGATTCACGAGAAAATTGCGCATATGGTTAAAGCGCGGAGAAATCAGCTCGAAGCCATTTTTACGGAAGCTGTTCAGCACGTCCTGCTCGACCTTCAGCGCGGTTTCCTGGTCATCGCGGCAGAAGAGAGTCACGTTCAGAAAATAGCTCACCAGCGAGGACTGCCCGGACGACAGGCGCTGGCGCAGATCGCCCCACTCTTTCGCCTCCTGCGCCACGCCCGGGAAAAACTTGGCGTAGCTGGTCTTGGACTTCTTCTCAAGATCCATGAACTTCAGGTTGGCCTCGTTCTGCGCCTTTACCTGGTCTTCCACGCTGAGAACCAGCGTCAGGATAAACGGGCACGAAACGGACAGTTCCGGGTTGAGAAGGTTGCTGTAGTTGTCGGCCATATTCCAAAGGAAGGCCAGCTCCGGATTTTTGGTCAGCTGGAAGTTCATGATGCGCGCGGTGCTGTTGCGACCGTTACCGCGCAGCCCCAGCGTCATGTAGTCGGCCTTCACCTTCAGGTCAAAGGTATCGTCCACGCACTGATAATTCAGATCCTTGAGCGGGTCCAATTCCCTTTCGGTGGGATACAGCGCATCCGGGTTGTGGTTAATCATTTCGCCCGCAATGCGGATAAAGGCATCCGCGTCCACGCTGCGGGTGGCTATCTGTGCCCCCTGCAGCGAGGCACGGATGATTTTGACCTGGTTTTCCATCTCCATCACGCTGGCCTTACTTCCGCGCTTGCGGGGGACGCAGCAGGAGATGTACACACGGTAGTTACGCAGGGTCAGCGGCAGGTTGAGGTGATCGGGCAGCGGGAACCCTTCTTCTGCGGCCCTGAGATAGTAGGCGCGGGTGATGGCGTTGAACGTATCGGCCTTTTCCCCCGTCCATGAGAGCTCGCGCAGGCCATACTCGATATCCTGACCCACCAGATGGCTGGACACCAGGTGAACGGCCACCGGCACCTCGCGGGGCAGCTTGGTGCGCATCAGGTTTTCCAGCGACGACACGATAGTTTCGTTGGCGCCGTTGATGGGCTGCGCCTCCAGCATAAAGCCCATCGTCTTCTCGTTCATGAAGAGGCCGGTTTCCGCATCGTAGTCGCGGTACGGCAGCACACGGCTGAACTGCGGGAAGCGCATCTGCCCGAGGACATCGTTCGCCTCAGAGGACGCATCGGGCATCTTCAGCGCCGTCAGCAGCGAGTTAACCGTGCGGGTGACGGTATCCAGTGGATTACTCACGGTTATCCCCCTTTTTATTGTCGGCCGTTTTTGCCGTTTCCGTCGCAGGGGCCGGGCGGCTGGCAGGGATACCGTAGCGAAAACGCGCTGAGCGCATCTGACCGTACAGGCAGAAATACGGACGGCATCCCATAAGCAGCGCCGCCCCTGAAAACACAATGGCCATCACAATCCACAGCAACTTAAACGCACTCAGCGCTCCGTCAACATGACCGGCATATCCTTTAGCATCGGTGACGACGCTGCCCCGGTTATGGCAGACAGCTGAGGGAGCATCATGCAGCGTGAGGCCGGAGGACTTGCCCTGCGGGGCTGAAGGTATAAAGGGGTCTAAAGGTTCATCGCGGCAGGCCGCAATACGAAACTCGCCACTGCTGACGTTATGCGTGACGGCTATAATTTCCTGCGCCATCGCCTCTCCGGGCGTGGTGTTCTCCATCCACAAAAGCATGGCAACCAGCAGCATCAGCGTGGCGGCAGGCCAGATAATCAGATAGTGAAAAGCCCAGGCAAGCCATCTAAGGCAATACAGCAGGACGGACAGAAGCTTAAGCATCATTCCCGTTACCTCCGGGATTCAGCGGAAACCAGACGCTGCAGTTGTGTCTGATAGCCTCCGCCAGCCTCTCCCCGACCTCTCCGCTGTACAGCGCTTTAATCCGGCTGACGTCAGACTTCGCCAGGAAAACCCGGGTCATCTGCTGTTTTGTTACGCTCATACCTGAGCCTGCTTTACCCAGGAACAGACAGTGCCCACGCTGGCGTTGCATTATGTGTTGAGAAATCCCAGCCTTCCCGTCTAGGGCGGGAGCGCTCTGCTGAGACGCTGAAAGCCAGAAGTCGCGCTCTGCGGCATTAACAAAGATGACACGCATCCCCTGCGCCTCGCAGCAGGCCGTAATATCGTTAAGGTGACGGGTTTTCCCCGGACCAGCGTTATCCCTGGTTGTCATGATGTTCGTCTCCTGGTTTTTTGCCATCGTTCTGAATGTCTTTGCGCAATTCACGCCAGTCGCGGAGTTGTCGTTCTGATAAAAAGGTCTGCATAACATCAACGCTGATGGCTGTCTTACCGCTACCGGTTTTCCCCACGACCATCACATTGGTTTTTCTTCTTCCCATCGGTCACCTCAGATACTGTTTTTGTCGTATTTCCAGAACCCGCTGGCATTCCGTACAGGTACGTACGCCCGGGATGGCCTGCTGCCGCCTGAGGGGGATGCGATTGCCACAGCATTCGCACCGTTTACGGCTTTTGCCCTCCAGGCAGGACCGCTGCCTCGCGGCCTGTATATGAAGCTGGTTCAGCAATTCGTCCTGCACCTGCAGGAGATCGAGTTCGTCTGCCATCAACGCTCCCTGCTCACACTGTCCGGACACGCTACCGCCCATCCCTTTTCACGTTTCAGGGCACGCGTGATAACGACGGATTGTTAAAATGGGCGCCACACGCGGTGGCGGTTCAGGTTTCAGTTAACGCGCGGGGTTCCCCACGCTGAGGGTTTCACAACAAAAAACACCCGCGTCGGCTGGTGATAAACGTCCTGCGTATCGATATAGGGCGCGATCCACAGCCCGGCCGTCTTTTCACCGACGCGAAGCGGCCTCGGGTCCACGATGGACTCGCGCCCTGGCGGCGGCGCAATAACCGGCGTGACCGTGGAGAGCGGCGCCCGTGAGGCTGAGTGCGGCTGCGGGCGGGGGAGAGTTGGCGCGCCCGTCAGCGGTGTATTTCTGGATGCGATGGCATGCACCGGTTCAGCCGCCAGCGTGAGGGGCTGCACGGACCGGGTCCGGAAATTACCCTCAGCCAGGCGTGGCAGCGATGTCGCACCCGGCTTTACCGTGCTGGCCTCCTCCAGTCGTTTGGCTTTCTCATTGGCCTGCTCGATGGTCATGCAGGTGTCGGATGTCGTCGCGTTACACTCAAAATCGCTCGTTGTACCGGCACATCCCGACAGCGTCAGGAGACTGGCCAGCGTGAGCGCAACAGGCACTGTCTTGTTCATTTGCGGTTCCTTTACGTGGGGTTATTGTGAGTCGGCCTTCGGCATAAACTGGCTCTGGTTAAGCCTGCCCAGCTGGTTGAGCATCTGGTCGGTACTGAACCCGTTCATGCCGCCCTGCGGGACTGACGGCGGCGGAACCGGACTGCGGTCGCTGCCCTCCGCTTTGCTTCTGTCATTCTCGTGCGCCAGCTCTTCAATGGTTTTCAGCTGAAAACCGTCCTGAAAGACAACGGTCACTTCGTTACCCGCCCCAATAGGAATGACGGGGTGGTACTGCTCTGCGCGTTTGATGTAGTAGTCGCTGAGGGTCTGGGCGGCTTTGGAGGCGCCTCCGCCAATCCCCATCTTCATCACGTCACCCGCGCCGAGGGATGCCGTGGCGCCGAGTCCGACCGAAGGCTGGGACGCGGTCTGCACCCCCTGACCGATGCCGTCAACAAAACCCGCACCCCATGCCCAGCCGAGGATTTTGCCGTTTCGCATCACCACTTCGCCCTTGATGCCGTTTTTACCCCGGAAGCTCACGTGTCCGGCAATGGGCTGGTCGATGGTGACGCCGTGCTTCAGGCAGCTGATGTTGCGGGTGCGTACGATGGCGCGTTCGCTGGACACGTCGCCCCAGGCCTCAAGCCCAATGAAGCAGCCGGTCAGGTCGTAGCTTTTGCTGTTGGGCATTTCCACCCTGCCCGTAATGCGCAGCTGCATCGGCACCGTGGACTCGTTACCGGTTACGGAGGCGTTGGCATCAGCCCCCTCAATCAGCATCGATTTGGCGAAGCTGCCCGACGGGATGTACGGCAGGGACGGACCTTTGCTCTCGTCGCTGCGGGCAAAAGACTGCCGGCGCAGCTGGTTGGGTACGGGAATGGGCTGGTACTGTACCTGCGCCGGCGGCGTGACGCCGTTACCCGGATAGAACGCGGTCGGCGGCGGGACGGCCCCCGTCTGCGGCGGGAAACCGGTCGGCTGCGGCTCACCTTCAGGCCCCGGCGCAGGCACTGGCGGCTGCGGGGCAGGCTCGCCCGATGAGGTGACGGGTTTCGCCCCCAGCGCGCTGACCTGAGCGGAAAGCGCCGCATTATCCTGACTGAGTTTGTCAATCTGGTTCTGATAGCCTGCCTGCCCCTTGCTGAGCAGCTCAAGCTCGCGGCGCATTTCGGCATACTGCTTCTGCATCTCGGAGGCCGTAGCCTGCATCTCGGTCGTGGCATGCTGCTGCACCTTCTGGTCAAAGGTGCTGTCCACCACGCCGGTCATATCGGGCGCAGGCTCGCCGGCGGCTGCCGCATCGCTGCTGCCCTCGTAGCGTGCATCCGCCAGATACCAGCCGCCGCCGCCCACCACGCCCATGGTCGCCAGCACGATACCCAGCCAGATAAACTGCTTGCGCTTCACCACTGAATTAATGCTGGCCATCAGCCGCACCTCCGCTGCTGATAATGAAGACCTGCAGGGCGCCGCCCGCCATCAGCTGACGCGAGGCTTCACCAAACAGCACGCCGCGAATGCCGCTCTGCCAGAAGTCGCTTTCCGCGATGTTGCGGGCCATCCCGGTATTGTTGGTGACGCGATAGCGCACCACCTTAAGGTGATTACCCACCCAGACGCGCTCGGGGACTGCAGAAAGTCCGGCGGGAGCGTTGAGGGCTTCATGCGTAACGGGGATAGCCTGCCAGCCGGACGGAAGCTGCCCGCCCAGCAGATGCTGGCTCAGGGAAACCAGCGTGGCCTCGTAGGGGGAAGACTCTTCCCAGGTGCGCGCCGCTTCGCCCGTGCCGGACAGCTCGCTGACCAGCTGGATGGTTCGCCCCGCGCCCGCTCGCGGCACGGCCTGTACCGAGAAGTTGAGGCCGCGTTCGGTTTCCAGAATGAACGTGAAGGGCTTTTAGTTGAGGGTGCTGACAATCACACCGCCGCTTGCCGTCTGCTCCTGCCGCGTCAGCTCACCATCGAGGCTGGTCAGGGCCGTCACGCGGTCACCTGCGACCGTAAAAAGGTTCGGGTCGGTGTTGCTGACCGCGATACTGGCCTGTCCGCCGTTCGTCAGCGGAACAATCGTGGCAGAAAGCGCAGCGGGTGCGGCGACCGTCTGACCGGACGCGAGCATCAGCAACGCCAGCAGTGCACGGCGACTATTTTTGTTCATCGGTGATTTCTCCGAAGTGACTGAGCCAGCTGATGCCGTCCTCGCGCTCGAACTTGAGAACGTACTGTTTCAGCTCGGGATACGGTTTCGAGTCGCCTATCCAAGTCTTCAGCTGGCCCCGCACGTCCACGCGGCTGCTTGCCGGGTAAACCTTCACGCTGGTCATATAAAAAGACGAGTTAACGTTGTTGTCCTTAATGCGCTTCGCATCCTCAGCAAGCCGGATTTTCAGCTCGTTCTGCGCCGCAGGTTTGACATAGGCCAGCAGCTGCTCATGAGAGGCATCAACGGTCTCCGGGGTGACATTCAGGCGAAGGGCAATAAGCGACAGGGCCATCTGCTGCAGGTAGGAGGCATCCGCCTGGTTCTGCGACACGGCAAACGGCGCGTTGAAAAGCATTGGCGTGACGATAGACTTCTGCTCATTCTGAAGGCGGTAGTTGTTGACGGCCTGAATAACATTGGTGGTGATACTTCCCAGAATAACCACCCCCATAGCAATAAAGCCGATGGCAATAACCCGTTGTGTACTTAATCGTGCTCCGTGTTCCATCTGATTATTCCTGTCTATTTAATCCACTGGCGGTAGCATGAGTCGGGTACATCATGAAAAATCCCCCTCAGCAGTGAGGTCGGCATATACCAGTAGACCAGGTCCCGCAGCCATGAACTGCCCCGCCCTTTCTTGAGCTTTTTAATTCCGAGGTAGGCCAGTACGGCAGCGATAATTCCGGGAATATAATGCTGGGTCCAGAATCCCCACCCCAGGCAGACAATGGCCGGAATAAGTTCATCCACAGGAAGGCCAAACCAGCGGCTCTGATTCGTCAGGGTTTCGGGAAAGCGATATTTTTTGAGAGATTCATCTGCCATATATGTTCCGTCTCCGGTACAACTGGCAGTATGGAAATACCTGCCAGCCGGATTACAGGCAAAGCCCTCCCGTGAATGCTCGTGAAGGGCATTCAGAATTAAACCGGAATTTAATAGTCGGAAGTGGCTCTGAACGGCTGTCGCTGGATATCAGTATCCTGCGACAGACATACCTACAGTGACGAATACGGACAGGATCGCAAAGCCCGCCAGGAACTTGAGGTTCTTGGTCGTCATATACATCACGGCCCCTACCAGGACTTCGGCAAGAATAACCCACTTAACCACGCTGGAATCTTTACCAAATGTACCTTTAACGGTTGCATCGCCGCTGGACATCAGATCTTTACCCGCAGTCGAGGCCAGAACCGTTTCAGGGAAAAACACAGCAAGGGCTGCGACAGGCAGGGCAAACTTCAGCGCTTTGAGTAACGCGACTTTGCTGAATTTTTTCTTTGCAGGGGTCGCGGGTACAGCGTGAATAACAGACACATCAGTCATATTCATTAATCCTTTAATTACACCGGATAGATTTGTTGAAATAAAAATCCTAAAAAACTAGTTTTGTGACTTGGGTTCAAGATTGTTTGGGATCACCTCCGCCATTTCAGAGTTATAGAAATCAGGGAATTTTTCCAGGTGGTCACGTAACCGAATCAGCGCTTCAGCTGATTTAGAACGACCACTTCTGTCCTTCGCCTTCAAAATAAGAAGATCGGTTTGTGGGTCAAGGTAGATCGACATAGTTACCGTTGGGCCACGAAGCCTGTGACGTCTAATCATGTTTCCCTCTCAACATATTCCTGCGTCAGGATAGTGACACGTGAAATACAATTTATTCAATACCGAGTTTTCTACACTATTTTATTAACAAAGATTTAACATTAAGCACCTTGAGTACTACTGACGTCATTCTTATATAAACACCATTCTTCAGACAAAAGAATCTAAAGTCATCATAATCAGGGAAATGCTTTCTAATTTCTTTTTTAACACTAGCAAGCCTATTAGTAATCGCAGATTCAGAAACTCCAAGGCACCTCGACATAGTATGAAGCTGAAATCCGAGAACAGAAAAACATAAAGTAATCATTTTTTTCGTTGTCATTTCAGAAAGAAAAATGTCTACATCAAAACTGTCATTCAGTACCTTAGTGTTTACCTTGAATAATGCCTGGTAATCTGGAAAATAATTTATAAGCCATATAGCATAAAGATCCCTATCAATTAAACGTATTTCGACTCTCAATTGATAAAACTCACCGTTAAAGTTAAAGGTACGACATAGTGCTGTTTCAGGTCCCATAACAAATGCCTCTAACTCAATAGATGATAGTTCGAGTTCAACCTCGTCAGAATCGAAGCTTATACCTGAAAATGATTTCGAAAGTGGATGAAAGAGGTCGGAAAAAGCATCATTTTTATAAATTACTTTTCTGGATTGATCGCGAATACAAAAAGGTAGTGATGAGGAATTATAAAGGCCATTAAAATGACTTAGAACATCATCTAATGATTGACTTGATTGGGAGAGATCTCTAGGATCGCGCGGGTGCATTGAAGCCTCCTTGAAAGGTTTCTGTGTATAGTCGGCACACCCGGGGGTCTAGCCCGGTGTACCGGCGACCCACCAAATTGAATGGCGGGCATCAAATTTTACTTATGTCTGCATAAAATATATCAATTACTGACGCCAAAGTCACTCAAAAACAGCAGTTCCAACCCCTATTTATCAAACATTTTCAGCTAATTATCTTGAGATATCTTCCTCCTGCGGGAAGAATTTTTCAACAATCTGTTGCACATCTTCACGTATACACGTAACCATATCCCTGAAATCAAATTTTTCATTTCCTGCGAGATGTGGACTCAGCGACTCCATCGCCAGCAGCTTGCTGACAATAAATTGAGTTTTCATTACATTTTCAAGGATAGTTTTATTATAGAGCGCCTGATTAAAGGAAGACTCTTTTCTTTCCATCTGCGCTTCATAGACCCGAAGACCAAGTTCGACCAGCATTGATGCAATGCTCGAAAAACTTACATCTTTATCTCTCGCTCCTTCAGCGCGACGTTTTTCAGCGATTACTCTTATTTTATCTGACACTTCATCGCTTACATAGACCTGAACTCTGGCCATAATTTTCTCCTTATTTATATTTCCAAAACTTCTGTACATCAGAATATTTTGAAAAACTAAAAATGCACGACTCGGCACAGACTCTCTGCCAGAAAACAGACGACTTGCATGCCGACACACACTGTAAAAATTCACGACTCGAATATAGACTCGCCGTAGTCATAACTCAATGGATTTATTAAAAATAGTCACAAATGACTCTGAGTAGAGTTTTTACCGAGTCGAATAGAACTCACTACCGAGTCGTTTAAACACATTAAATTAAATTATTTCACATTAATTTTTATCTAACTGCATGATTTAAAGAGCCAATCAGCAAAATTTTAATTTTGCGTGGGGTGTGGTGCTTTTGGTTGTGAGGAGTGCATATTAGTTGAGTCTGGGCATGGGATGGGTTAACGTATTTCCGGCATGGTGCCCGGAGGGAAGAAATGAAAAGGATTGCTCTTACGTTTTTAACGTTTGCTTTTTCTGGAATGTTGAACGCTGCTGATTGTTTTGATCTGGCAGGAAGGGATTATCATATAGATCCGGATCTGCTTCGGGCAATCTCCTGGAATGAATCCAACTTCCGCACAGACGTTAAAGGCTACAATCCTGTTTCGGGCTTTGGCTCCGGACTTATGCAGGTGGACTCCCAGCACTTTAACGAACTGGCTCGTTATGGAATAAAACCGGAGCACCTTATTTCCGATCCGTGTATGAATATCTACACCGGGGCTTACTATCTTGCAATTGCATTCAAAAAGTGGGGAGTCAGCTGGCAGGCCGTGGGCGCTTATAATGCAGGTTTCAGGAAAACAGAAGAACAGGCGCAGAGAAGATATGTCTATGCCAGAAAAATTGAGGCAACATATCGGGCGATAAAGAATAATAAAAATGCAGCGCAGACTTTTGCAAAACAGTAAAAAGACCTCAACAGGAGGTCTTTTTATTCATCCAGTATTTATGTCGTCAATCAATAGCCCGATAAATTAAATCTGCTTCAGGGTGTTTTATGATACTGATGTAGTCTTTCAGTGCATCCTGACGAGCGACGAGGTGTTTACAGACTTTCGAATATTCAGGCTCCATATCTGCAACCTGCCAGGACAACCAGTTCATGATCATCAGGGTCGCAATAATTCCGGCAGCATCGGCACTGACCTCTGCTTCAAAGTAATTACCGGGAATAACCATGTTATAGCGCTTTTCACCTTCCGGTGCGATATATCCGGTTTGCGTCGTGGTGAATCTGACACAGTTCGGAGCCACGTTTCCTCCGGTGCCCTGCGGAGTAATCCAGTAATTCCAGAAACCGCCATCATAATCTGAATGCTGACGTAACCAGCTGGCAATCATGTTATCAGCAGAAGGCGTAAAAAAGAGCGCAGGAATAAAATCTAGACGTTCATCACCATCTGTAACAGAGTAGCGCTGGCGTTCATCGATCTTAAATTGTTCGGCTGATTCACGAGTGGCGGTTTTGACGTTTAATGTGTGCATTCTGGTTTTCTCCTCATTGGGTTATTAAATCGTTCGACTTCATCACTGAGCGGCGAAGGACAATGAGCAGCTGACAGTAAGGAAATAAAGGGGCGCGCAGCGTTTATACACCCCTTTATTTCCTTACTGGCTGATGCTAAAAGCAGCCCTCCGCGAACTGATGAAATCGGGCGATAGTCACACCAGGAGAATGCACACATCCCGTAACGGAAAATCGGCGTAAGACGAATTACCGTTACGGGCTTCAGAGTGGAGGTAATTTATTACCGCCACGGTGAAAGCGGCGCATCCATTCTGGATGCAGCATGCGTGAATTTGAATTTGCGTCAGGATGTACGCCCGAAGGGCGGAGACGGTTTACCGGCTCCGTTCACGACAGCCGTGTCCCTTCAGGGACGACGCCCGGAAAAGAAAGGATAATATCCATATCCGCGGCAGAATAATAAAGACCATCGCCAGCAGGAGAATGAGGAATATTAACCACCTGACCAAAAGACAGGAACTTCAGACTACCACGCGCCGGAATAATGCAGGCAGCGCGTCAGCGCAGCCTGCTTATTCTGCGCCGCAGGCGCGCGGCCTTTGATGCCACGAAAGGCAGGACACTCCCCTGCCCTTCTGGATAGCTATGCAGCGTCATTTATACAGCGCAAAAATTCGCGCATGGCACTGATACGGCGCTGATCGTCCAGCCGCTTACCAAAGTTGTTGATGTAGTACACAGGCGTATACCGCACCCTGTTTAACTTCATCGTCAGCGTATTGCCCGTGACCACCTCGGCAGGAATACCCAGCAGGGAAAGCTGAATAAACGCCATATCGGCCGCAACAAGATCAATATCGATGCAGCTTCCGAACATATGTTCAGACGGATTATAGCCCGCCTCCAGCAGATATTCCGCATACGCCACAATCATTCCCGCCGCACCGCTTGCCGGATCGCTGACGGTAATGAATCCCTCACGGCGTATCGTTTCGTCGACGTCCGGCATCAGCAGCCTCGCCAGCAGTGACTGGACGTGATACGGCGTGAAATACTGCCCGTTCCGGTCGTCGCCCAGCTCAAGCTCCATGAAGATCGCGCCGAGAAAGTCGTGAAATTTTGCCTCCAGCGCGCAGACCATCAGGCAGAAAAGCGTATGCAGATTGCTGATATCGCTCTCGCCGTACTTCGCGCAGATTTCACGGCTCTGCTCAATATTCTCCGACGTTCTTATCCGCGCCATATCCAGCTCGCTGGCGGCCAGCGTGATAAAGTCGCTGAACACCTCCCAGCGGCGCAGGCTGCGGGCGGTATCCCTGAACACGCTGATAAACTGGCGGCGGGCCTGGTCGATTGTCATCATCCGGTGCAGTATCGGCTGCGCATTCACGGTGGGCAATACGGGTTTAGCGGGTGTTAAGGGTGCGGCTTCTCTCGCCTGATCAAAGAAGCTGGCAAAACTGAGTTGAGACATCGTTCCTCCTTAAATGCCGCCCCGTAAGGAGCGGCTCAGTTATCAGTTAAATGCCCGCTTCAGTTCGAGTGTGCGTAACACCTGCCCCCACTCACTCCCGCGCATGGCAGGAATACGAACGGCGCGCCCCTTCTTCCGGCAGTGCGCGATGTGACGGCCCAGCGCCCGCATTTCGGCGCTGATGTCGTCACGGTCGATATCACTGCGTTTAATACGCACCTGTTTTTTTACGGGTGCGTTTTCCGCCTCAAGCATCTGGACATACAGGGCGGTCGGTGTAACAATCGAAACTTCACTGAATTGCATTGGTTTGTTCCTTTTGGTGAAGGCCGAATTTATCGTTGAAGGCGAATAAATCCGGCGGGATATGGCAGACGAAAGTCTGCCTTTTTCATTTCTGGCGCTGCATTTTCCCCTTAACGCGTGCCAGAATCTCCGCGTGGTCAAGGTTGCTGTAGTCGCGCATCCGGTAATAACGGATACCGATCCGCGCGTAGATTTCGGTCACATTGCCGCAGATCATCTCCTGAAGCATGAAGGTTTCACACTCGCCGTTCTGACTGCTGCGCCAGTTCATCGGGTACATCAGCCACAGCGCATCATGGAAGGCGTGTACGTCGATTTCGACGGGCGCGGTCAGATATGACTTTTCGCGGCTCAGCCAGTACGCGCGTTCGGCCTCACTGGTCGCATAAATACCCGCTTCAGCGCAGGATTCGGTCAGATTTAAGTGCATGGTTTATCTCCTTCTGGTTAATGGCGTTGATATTTCGCCGTGGTGGTTATTCGTCGAACGTGATGCCGGAAAAATGCGCCATCAGGTGCAGCATGTCGGCAATCTCGTCGACTTTCTGCTGAATGGCTGGCGTGGCTTTCAGGATGCGCGTGACAGCGGTTCTGAGTTCGCCCATATAGCGGTTTGCAGACTCGCCCAGCGCCGTTTTGTCCGTATTGCTCTGGTACTTCATCAGGGCTTTACTGACGTGGTTTTGCAGGGTATCAAGCTCGCTGAGCGCGCTTTTCTCCCATGCGTCGAAGCTGAACGTATTGTTCGTGTTGCTGTTGCTCATAATGTTTCTCCGGTGTGACTGGCGGCATCCCCTGCCGCCAGCCGGTTAAGTAATCAGTAATCCGCCGCCAGCTCGATCATCAGGTCAGCACATTCACCATCGGCACGTTCTTCTTCCGCAGTCGTCAGCATGTAACCCCGTTTCGCTGCCGCCCCCATAAACACAGGACGGTCTTTCAGTGGCAGTTCTGCCAGGTAGTGCATAGCCATACCCAGCAGACGGGACTCATAAATCTCGTAGTGCAGGCCACACCCCCGGTTGCCTGTATTTCCATACGGGCCAGCACCACGTTCGCGCGAATAACATCGAACGGGTTACGAGAATGGATATTGCGCACAAAGCCATCAGTACGCAGGGACGAGGTTTTCACCCATCTTTCGGTAGATTCTTTGGTGGCGGTTTTGACGTTGACGTTTTGTGTGTTCATCCTGCTTTTCCTTCTGTCTGGTGGTTAATCCATCTCTCGGTGAGTTCCCTGGCGGCAAAGGGCAAAGGAGCAACGGCGGGGCGGCAGGAGAAGGGCGGAGACAAAAGTTTTTGCGATCCTTCGCAAAAAGTTTTGGCGGAGTGCATTTCACCCTTCGGATGACGACACGGCGGTGCTACGACAAGCCCTCCGCCCGAGGACTTAACGGGAGAGGGCTCGCCAGAGGTACGGGGAGAGGATGAACACACCCGACACGGCGGAACGGCGGGGCGTCAGAGGACTGTCGGCAGTTTTACCGCCGACAGGGTGAAGCGGCGCGTCCGTTTACGGACGCAGCAAGCGCAGGGGTTGACGTTGCGTCAGGATGGATGCCCGGAGGGCGGAGACGGTTTACCGGCTCCGTTCACGACAGCCGTGTCCCGTCAGGGACGACGCCCGGATATTGCCGTAACGGTGATGCCAGCCAGTTCATTAGCCAGCCCCGCCAGCGTGTACCGTTTTTTATCCAGCACATCAGCCCGCAGCAGCAGGCTGTTTATCAGAAAGGTATCCAGTACCGGCATTCTGAGCAGACATTTAATCCGCTGTCCGCTGGCTGACTGAAGCAACAGCATCCAGTGGTCACAGACTTCGCCGGGGCTGGTCAGCATGAACCAGTGTCTGCCATGCGGTGGAACATACCGCAGGCTAACGGGCCATACGCCACCGTATTCAGTGTGATTTTCGGGTGCAACCACCCAGCCCTCCGGCAAAAGCAACTCCCGCAGCACGGCCTGCGTCAGCACCTTACGAGAAGACCAGCCATCAGAGCGAAACTGCTCATAATCCTCCGGCGTCATGGCAACCAGCGCCGATAATGTCAGTCCTTTATTCAGAATCAGCCTCCTTTTATGGCTGCAGACCACGACTGCTCTCCGGCTCCTGCAGCCCTGAAGATTTCCAGGGGATAATAACAAAACTCAACGGTGAGACTTCCCTCGATAATAGTCCGGTCGCGCCGCAAGTTCCCGCCCGATGAGTTCATCAGCAAACAGCGGCGCAATTCTGTTAACACGACGCGCCAGATTCCGTCGGCGGGTGGCAGCCTTACGCTCGTCGGTCCAGCGTCTGATCTGTCTGTCACACAGAAAATCAACGCAGACAGCATATCCGGCTCCGGCCACCCACAGTGACATCACGGACTCAGGGGCGGGCTTCCCTGCCTCCACCACTTCTGACGCCAGTTCAGGTTCACCGGGACAGGGACCGGGACGCTTCCAGCGCAGCGAGTAACGCCACTTCATACCTGACTCCGCGCGGTCAGCTTGTTGGGGACCATCCAGCGCTCCAGCTGCCTGACAGACTCAGTGCTTTCCCGCGCCAGCGCATCCGTTTCAGCCATCACCGTCCAGAAAGGCTGGCTCTCCGTCATCCAGCGCTCCACTGGCGCCAGTGACGGGAAACGCTCGCTCCAGCGCCAGAACATCTCCTCCAGGTCGTACTGGCGCAGTTCAGTCCCCGACCAGCGAGCGCTCCAGCTGCTGACCGTTTCCGGCGTATGGAATGCCAGCTCAATCTCCGCCTGCCCCGCCAGCGCCTGGTACGCCCGCTCACGCTGACACTGTTCCTTACGGCGCTGGCGGGTGTATTTTTCATCCCGCAGGGCGTCCTGACAGCGAACCCGCTCGGTCTGCTGAAAGGCCACCTCCGGAAAGAGGCGCTGACCCGCACCGACAGGAAGCGGCAGCCAGCAACGCGTCCCGCGACTTTCAATCAGCGCATCGATGGCAATGAGCCAGCTGTCCCTGCTGCCCCGCAGCTCCCGCGCCGTCAGCACCGGCGCAAAATGATGGATTTCCCTGAGTGAGATGCGCGTGCTGCCCGTGAGCCGCCGGAAAAAGGCGCTGGCATACGGATACATCGTGGACACCGCGCCGCGCGACCGCCGGCGTTCAACCTCAGCGATGGCTTCCATCGCGGCGCGTCGCTCTGGGCTGAAGGGAACCAGAGAGAGATGTGAAGGGATCATACCGCGCCCTCCGCTGCCAGAATGCTGATGATGCTGGCCTGACTGTATCCGTCCGCATCGAGACGCGCGGTCAGGCTGACGGTGTGGCTGACAAGCTCAGGCTGGTAGCCGCTCAGGGTACGAATAACGGAGAACGGGCGACCGCTGGCGGGAACGAACACCACCATCCACGCCGGACTGATGGCACCCGGACTGCACACGGCAATATGGTAGTTGCCGTGCGGGGGCGTAAAGCGCACCTGCACGGGGAAGAAGCCGCCGAACTCGCTGCGGTACTCGCCGTTCACATCCCAGTTTTCAGGGCAGGACAGGTCACGCATGACGGCGTGGGTCAGTTCGCGGCGGAAGTCTTCGCCGCTGTCACGCCAGTCCTCAAACTCATCACAGGACATCGTTTTCAGTACATCGGGGGTCAGAACAGTGCGCATGGGTATCTCCTTATCGCCGCCCCGCAGGGCGGCGCTCCGTTATCAGGCGGCGTGTGCCGTGTTGGTGGTGTCGTTGTCAGTGCTGTCGGTATCTGAAACAGCGTCGTCAGCACCGGATTCAGCCGCAGGCTCCGGTCCTTTCAGCCATGCCGGAACCCAGCGGGTGTGCTGCATGAAGTGCTCCGCATGCGCTGCTGCGTCGCCCTTCTTCATCTTCTCCGCGTCACCCGCCGCGCCCGTCAGCCCCGCCTCCTTCAGGGAGGCGACAATCTGCGGATGTTTCAGGCTACCGAAGTAGTTGCCCTTCGTCGGCTGCCACCAGTCGCGCAGATGGAACCCGATTGCCGCCTCGACCGTATCGAGGGTACTGCGGGAGGTGTGCCCCATGTCGCGGGTCTGTACCCCGTCAACGGAACAGGCCGTGCAGAAGGCCATCAGCGACATCAACACCCCGCCGTCAAGGGCAAAGAAGGTGGTGAAGTCCTTCTCCCACCCTTCCGGCAGCAGGGCTTTCAGCCTTGCCTGTTCGGTCATGAGCATCTCAAACGCTGCGCCATCCTTACCGGACGGGGCGTTCTCCGTCAGGCTGCCGTGAGACACGGTGAGGCTGATACGGAACGGGTGCGCCGTGGTCAGACAGCCCGAGAAGACGCAGGTACACATGCGCCAGACCATCAGCGCCACCGCCTTTTCGGGCTGCTGCATCAGCGCCGCCTGGACTGCCAGCGTACGCTCGGAGGTCATTTTCGTGAGCAGCGGAACGCTGATCCCCTCTGTGGCGTCGGGCTGGCGTGAGGTGAACGGCACCGTTACGCTGCTGGTTTCGGTTTCTTCCGGCATATCTGCTTTCAGGCGAACTCCGCGCTGCACGTACACCTGTCCTTCGTACAGGCTGACCATCACCCCCGCGCCTGACTTCATGTCGTCAGTCCACGCGCTGACTTCTGCCGCCGCCTGAATGGCGAGGATGTCCGCTTCGATCGCATCCGACTCGTCGCAAACGCTGTCATATGTGTCGTACTGCTCCCGCAGCGCATCAAGACGCTGCTGTTGTTCATGGGTATACACCGGATCGGGTTCAACAGGCTGCACGAACTCCTTACCGTCTTCGCCGTGGTACCAGATGCGGGCTGCGCGTCCGCGACTCCATGCCCAGCCTTCACGCTGCTGAATGTCCAGAGCGATACGCTCCAGCTTCTCCTGCACCAGACGCTCAACCAGCACGCTGTCTGCCGTGCCGTCGCCGTCGTCCTGGCTGAACAGATCTTCACGAACGTAACCCCCTGCCGCCTCATACGCTTCGCGCCCGATAAACCGGAATTTGGTGTTGTCGGTGCGCATCTCGGTTTCAGTAATGGCGCGTTTAATCAGGTGTGCGGGCGCGTTTGACCAGCTGGCCTTCACGTTTTCGAATACCTCGACCTGACGGGCAGGATCGTCCTCGAGACAGAGCGCCTGACACTGCTCAACAGTCAGTTCGTCCTGTGCAAGCTTCACCATCAGGGAGGGGGCGAGGTTTGCCAGCTTCAGCATGCGCTGCACGTGGCGGGAGCCGAAGCCGAGCGCATCGCCAATCTGTGCGGGGCTTTTACCCTGCTCTGCTAAGGTGCGGAAACCCGCAATCTGCTCTGCCGGATGCATGGCAGCACGCTGCTCGTTCTCAGCAATGGAGGCAAGGGCAGCAATGTCGTCTGAGACGCGTTTCACCATGACGGTATGATCGGCCGCAAGACGGTCTTCCTGCGCCAGCAGATTCAGGGCAGTAAGTCGGCGGCCACCTGCGGCCACGCCGGATTGTCCGTCCGCGAGGGTGTGAACAATCAGGTTCTGCAGCAGTCCGAGCGCCTCGATGGAGTCAGCCAGACCGCGAACGCTGTCCACGGAATACGGGATAGTGCGCACGTTCAGCGGGGATTTAGCGAGACTGGGCAGCGGAACATACTCGATGACAGCGGCCTCAAGGGCGGCTTTCAGGGCTTCTTCCTGCGCCTTCGTGATTTTTTTGCTGCTCGCTTTTTTGGGTGCTTTTGCTTTAACATCGGTTACTGACATAGTTAATACCTCACTGATTGATGATTGTCCGGCCCTGCGGAGTTGCCCACTCCGGCAGGGCACCTTCTTACTGCGGCTTGCGGATACCGTAGTCCGCGATATAACGGTTGAGCCAGTACGTGCCGCCCGGCTCAAAGTTCCACGTGCGCCAGACCATTTCACCGTCCTTACGGACAACCAGGCGAAAATGCGCCCCCTGATCGTCCTCTATCGCCACGTTGGTGTACTGCGCCGCAACGGCCTCAGCCTGTTCGCGGGTAAAGGTGTCGTCGGGTAAAACCGCCAGCGCCTCGCTCATGTAGCTCCTCCTTCTGAATCTGTTTTGCTTTTTAAAAAACCATCACCCGTTGAGTTGCCGGGGCCGCGGTTTTGACGTTTTGCGGGGACCTGCTGAACGCCCCCGCTGGTTGTTACCTTCACCCGTTTGAGAGCCGTTCGCCGCAGGGGCGTAAACCAGCGCGGGCGATGGCGGATGTCCGGGGCGCGGTTTACCGCGTGCCATTTACCCTGGACAGCTGACAGCGGCTGTGCTTGTCTCAGCCCCGGCGAAAGGACTCAAAAGGGTGAAAAAACCAGGCAGGGAATGAGCAGGAACCCGCCGCAACGACGGAACGCGCGGGCGCGAAACGGCGTTGCCCCGAAGAGGCCCGGCAGCATTACCGCCGGGCTGGTGAGAGCGGCGCATCCGTTAACGGATGCCGCAAGCGTGATGTTGAACCTGCGACAGTACGATGGAAGCCCGGCAGGGCGGAGACGGTTTACTGGCTCCGTTTACGACAGCGCCGGTTCCCGCCAGGGAAGTCGCCCACAGGCAGACACAACAGGAAGAAAAACCGACAGAACAGCTATATCAGCCAGTACGCCACCGGTATGGCCACTATTGGCAACAGCAACAGCAACAGCAACAGCAACAGCAACAGCAACAGCAACAGCAACGCAGGCATTATCGCCAGAACAGAAATATCGCCGACCCGCTGCAGCACACCAATATTCATACCCTGGCACCACAGGAGCATCAGGCACTGGCGGAGATGCGCGCCGCCGCAGGCGCGGCGAACTTCGCCAGCAGGCAGAGCCTGCCAGGGTTTAGCGCGCGGGCTGACAGTCGGCTAAACCGCCTGCCGGGGAAAATCAGTTGCTGAAGACGTGGCCGTCATGGAATACATAACCGCTGCTAAACAGGTCACGCGCCCAGGCTTCAAAATCGAAATAGCTGCGCAACGGCTCCGGCACCTCATTTAACAGGCCGTTGTCCTCCACCATCTCCCGCGCATAGTCTTCCTCGCTTTCCGCCTCGCCGCGGTACGCATCATCAAACGCGTCATAGTCACATTCGCCGGTATATTCCGCCCAGGCGATAAAAGCGGCTTCCCTGCCCTCTTCTTCGGCGCGTTTGTAAGCGGCGATAAAATCCCAGTCAATGGAGCATTCAGAGACGAACTGCGACGGAATGCCTTCCCAGTCCTGGAACATAAACTCGGCATCCCATTCATCGGCATGCAGTGCCTGACAGGCCTCGTAAAAATCCTCCCTGCCGTCAAACTCCGTCAGGTCAAACCATTTGCCGAAAATGCTGCCGCAGTTGTATTTGTGATACGTACCCACGTAAACAGCCGGTGTGGTGGTCGTAGTGCTCATAAAAAATCCTCCATAGTCGATGTCGTCTGAGTTCCGGCTTACGCCGTGCCGACACGACAGCCGGGCGAAAAGCGGAGGATGCAAGGGCGTCACCGAAGCCGCAGCGCAATAAAAAAAGCAGGAGCAGGCTGGACGGTTTGACGGCGAAATTTGAGCCGGAAGACAACGGGAAGACGGCGGATAACGTATGAAATAAACTGCGACCGGGTGAAGGTGACGGCGTTTACGCTTCCCTTGCATCAGCCGCGGCCCGGCTATAGTAGAGGCACGGCGTAAGCCGCAGGCCGCACGGGACGTTACTCACAGCGAAGCCGGAACAACGTGGAGGAAGAGCCGTAAAAGCGGAGCCGGCGACATCCTTATCCTTCGATGTTGATTCAGGGGGCCGCCGCCCCCTGCTGTTCGCTACACTGGCCGGATTGCTGACAGGGCATTGCGGACAAGACTGATTTCTGCACGCGCTTCTGCCATGACCTCATGTAACAGGGTTAAATCCATCCACCGGCGCGGAGGCTCGCCCGGAATACGCAGCACATCGCACATCTGGCCACATGCCAGGATTTGATCAACTTTGTCGCTGATAACAAAGAACTCGACGCTGCTGTAGCGTGCCCCTTTGTTCAGGATGGCATCGAGCACCACCGGCAAATTGTCATCATCGTCCAGCCAGCAGGGCACATCATTTTCCTTCACAACCAGACGGAAATTTCGGGTCTGGCGATAAAACAGCGTTTCCCCGCGCGTGGTCAGCGCCGCCTTTATCCGGCGCGCATCCTCCCATACCTGCCGTGAGACATCCCGCACGGCGCGGGACAGGCAATCCGTTACAGCCTGAATCTCCGGCTCCGTCAGCCATTCCCCGGCCCAGGGGAACGCTATCTGTGTTCCGTCCTCCGGAAGCTGCGGCGCGTCGGCATAGCGGCTGCCGGATAAGATAATCTGCGCTGGCGTCCCGGCTATTTTTGTCATGGCACTTTGCAGCTCTGCGGGCACGTCACCGCTATAAAGCAAAGGCAGCAGATGAACAATATTTGCCGCATCCAGACGGACATAAATGCTTATCCAGCCCGGTTTATTGACCGGATCACGTTGATCAACATCGGTATGGTCAGGCCATCCATAATCAGCAATCAAATCGCGCGCACGGCGCATCACAAGGGCGTTTAACGTGGTGGTTTCCTGCATAATGGGTCCTCTGAACGGGGTCAGTACACGCCGCCCGGGCGGCGTGTTGATTTCATTTTTTCAGTAATGCGCGAACTTTCGCCGCATCAGCCAGGCGGCGGGTAACGCTTTCCGGGACCGGATGATTGCTGTCACGGGCGGTCCATTCCCTGTGCCATAACGCCTGTTCGGCAGTGGTCAGCAGGGTTTCAAGCAGATCCGCCGGCACCATCACCGCCGTAACTGCCTCTTTCACCTGTTCAATCAGATCCATCACCGCACCGGCAGACACGCCCGACTCAAGCCGTTGTTCCTCCGGAATGGCGTCCATACGCGCCAGTACCGCCCTTGTGTCCTGCTCCGAAACGGCATATTCCATTCCGTCGGCCAGCGCTTCGATATCCGCCGGGGACTAGACAATGAGGTTCAGCGGGATTTCTGCGGGATACTGCTCACGCAACAACCGGCAGAGGGTTTCACAGGTTCCGTACATATTTTTCTCCTCAGTCCTTAAAGCAGGCATCCAGCTCAAGAATTTCGTTGTATGCCGCCATAAACAGGGCATTGATGCGAAAAAGGGTCTGACGGGTCAGGCGTTCGGCCAGCACATCGGAGTCAAAGCGATAGCGGTGCTCCATCCCGTTCAGCGTCGCCCGCAGGTCACACATGCTGTTGGCGATTTCCGCCACTTCTGCGCGGAGTTTTTCGTGTCCTGCATAGTTCATTACGCGGCCTCCGGGAGCTCGTCGTTAGCGGCCGGGTACTGCATGGCGCGCCGGACGGCGGCCAGACGCTGCTGTCCGGCCCGGTGATACTGCTCAAGCAATTCAATACCGATGTAACGACGGCCAGCCTGGAGGGCGGCCACGCAGGTGGAGCCACTGCCGGCAAAGGGGTCGAGCACAATCGCGCCGGGATGTGTGAAGGACTCAATCAGCGGTTGCAGGCTGGTTACGGGTTTTTCGGTAGGGTGATGCCGGTTGCCTGAATATTTCCACGCAATCACGTCATTCAACGGGTTTTGCGGCAGGGGCGGACGGCCTTTTGCAAGGATGTAGGCGCATTCGTGGCGGTAGCCCACATATGCGGCCTTCGATGTGTAGGTTTTAGGGAAAACCAGATGACCAACAACACTGAACCCGGCCTGTTTCCACGCAGCCATAAAGCGATCGACGCGGTTCCATCCGTAAAAACTGACCATCAGCGCGTCTTTTTTAAGCACGCGGTACATTTCATTACTGGCTGGCTGGAGCCATTCGTCGGTGACGTCTCCTGCAATTGAGCGCCCGGAACGATCGCGAAACCCGACGAGATATGGCGGGTCGGTCAGAATGAAATCTACAGCATTATCCGGAAAGCCGGACATGATATGAACGCAATTACCCTGGATAAATCTGGACATGGTAGTTCTCCTTTCTCAAATGCGGCGCCAGTTACGCCGTGCCGATACGACAGCCGGGCGAAAAACGGAGAATGCAGGGGCGGTGCCGCAAGCCGCAGCGCAGTAAAAAAGCAGACGCTGGCTGGACGGTTTGACGGCGAAAATTGAGACGGAAAACGACGGAAAGACAGCGGGTAAAGCCTTTGAAATAAACTGCGACCGGGTGAGGACACCGGCAGAGCGAACCCTTGCATTCGAAGCGGCCCGGCTACAGTAGCGGCACGGCGGCCACACGATGGCAGGAACCTGAAAAACGGCCTATGTTCTGAACTGATGAAAACACAGATTTCGCATGCGAAATCTACACCGGAGAAACGATAATGTGCGGTCGGTTTACGCAGTACAACTCCCGCGAGGGGTACCTGGCCTTTCTCGGAGAAGAAGCAGAGCGGGACATCCCGTATGATCCGGAGCCCGTCGGCCGCTACAACGTTGCGCCCGGAACCCGTGTATTACTGCTGAGTGAACGCCGCTCGCAGCTGCATCTTGATCCTGTTCACTGGGGTTATGCACCGGAGTGGTGGAACAAGCCCGCTCTCATCAACGCCAGAAGTGAAACTGCGGCCGGCAGCCGGATGTTCAGGCCACTCTGGGAGCACGGACGGGCCATTGTTTTTGCTGACGGCTGGTTTGAGTGGAAACAGCAAAACGGCGTGAAACAGCCGTTTTTCATTTACCGTAAGGACGGAAATCCACTCCTGCTCGCTGCCATCAGGAAACCTCCTTTTGAGGATGGCAATGACCAGGAAGGATTCCTGATCGTCACGGCAGCTGCGGATGAAGGACTGCTGGATATTCACGATCGGCGACCGCTCGTGTATTCACCGGATGCCGCACGTAAATGGCTCAGTGAAAACACAACCGGTAAAGAGGCGGAAGACATTGCCCGTGAGGGCAGTCTTACCGCCGAAGATTTCACATGGCACCCCGTCAGCCGGGCTGTTGGCAATCCCGGGAACCAGGGCCGGGAACTCATAGAGCCACTGGCTTAGCAGACGGTGAGATACCCGGCATCCACTCACAGGGTTATGCACCGTTTCTGTGGATAACCCAGAGCCTGTTTTATTCGGCAGAACAATAACCTGGCAGGAGCAGGTAAAATTCTCCTTGCAGGACGGGAAATATCTTAAATAATACTGTATATAAAAACAGGTATTTTAAGAGGTATACCATGATCCTTTTTGTCACTCCCGCATTTGAACCAGCACTGTCCACCGCACCACTTTTCACAGAGCGCTGTCCGGCAGGTTTTCCGTCACCGGCCGCGGACTATACCGAAGATGAACTGGATCTGAATGCCTACTGTATCCGTCGCCCCAGCGCGACCTACTTTGTCCGGGCCATTGGCGACTCGATGAAAGATATGGGCCTGCACTCCGGCGATTTAATGGTTGTCGACAAAGCTGAAAAACCCATGCAGGGGGATATTGTCATCGCGGAAACAGATGGCGAGTTCACCGTTAAACGCCTGCAGCTTAAACCCCGTATCGCCCTGCTGCCGATGAATCCTGCCTACCCCACCCTCTACCCAGAGGAACTGCAGATATTCGGCGTGGTGATGGCATTCATACATAAGACGCGGGGTACGAATTGATGTTCGCTTTGGCTGACGTCAACAGCTTCTACGCCAGCTGTGAGAAAGTATTTCGTCCGGACCTGCGTAACAGGCCCGTTGTGGTGCTCAGTAACAATGATGGTTGCGTCATCGCGCGCAGTGCCGAAGCGAAACGGCTGGGTATTAAAATGGGCGTTCCCTGGTTCCAGCTGAAGACGGCACAATTCCCGGAGCCGGTCATCACGTTCTCGAGCAATTACGAGCTCTAGTAAGTTAAGTGGAATGCAACATCTTCGGTATAAACTTTAATCAGTTGTTATGAACTGAAAGAGGAAGGCCATGAACACCACCATGCATTCCACATCTGCACTTCTCCTGATTGAGCAATGGCTTAAAATTCTTTCGAATTTAGGAAGAGCCAGCGCAACTATCAAAGCCTATCGAAGTGCCCTGACGCATTTTTGGGCCTTCTGTGAAACACACGCTATTGCTCCTGAAAGGGCTTCCTTTGAGGACTTGGCAGCATATATCCGCCCTCAGCTCCCTGATATGCCGTCTTCCGTTGCCAGCGCCACACTCCAGCTGCGCATTTCAGCTCTTCGCCTCTGGTATGACTTTCTGATTTTCCAGGATATATGCAGTCTCAATCCGTTACCCCGTTCAGGTTTGCCTGGTGCCAGTTACACCGGGCGTGGCCTGGTCCCTCGTATCACCCGCCTCCCCGTTATTCCTGATGACGGGCAGTGGCTCAGGTTTCTGAAGCACGTTTCTGCCGCGTCTCTGCGTGACCGGCTGATGCTTGCTCTGGCTTATTATGGCGCGCTCCGGCGCACGGAATTGACGGCTCTTAAGCTTGAGGACATTGATCTGGCACACCGCCTGGTCCGCATCCGCGCAGAGACGACAAAAAACAGAAGGGAAAGAATAGTCTGCTACAGCGCCGATGTTACGCCGGTACTGGCAAACCATTTTCGGCAGCTACGGCTGGCAGGCTGGTCAGGTGGTGCTTTGTTCCGTTCCGCCTCCGACCGTAATTACGGCGCTCCTCTCTCGTTCTGGAGCTGGAGTAAAACCGTGCGGAAATGGGCGACAGAGGCTGATCAGCCAGACATCACCACGCACAGTTTTCGTCACCTCCGGCTGACACACCTGGCGCGGGCCGGATGGAAACTGCATGAACTGGCTACGTATGCAGGGCATAGGGATCCACGCACCACACAAATTTATATTCATCTGTCGGGAACGGATATGGCGGCCCGCATGGCTGCTGCCGTCGCTGAAACCGACCGGAAGATCGCAGGGCTTATCTTTCAGACGGGGCAGTGTGATGAAAGCAGAAACAGACATTCATAATTATGTCCCTTTCAGTCGTTCAGATTATCAGCTGAAAGATATATTAAGCACTGAAGAGCGCGAGGCGTTAAGTACCGGGCACAAACGCTCCTCTGCTCTGAACCAGCAGGGTCCGCTGTCATCTTTACTGCGGCCTCTTCAGGATATTGCAGACCGCAGCGGCACCAGTGACAGACTGGTCAGGATTATCCTTTCTGCCGTTCTGGCGGAGATACACCGGACAGGGCAACCCTGCTGGCTGTGGGAATCGCAAATGTGGCTGGCTTTGTGCCAGCAGCACCGTTCCGGCAGGCCCCTTATTGCGGCTTTTGCCTTTCATCTGGGTCCGTTTTGCTCGCCGTTCAGCCTGCCGCACCATGGTGCGCCGTCGCTGTACGCCTGTGCTATTTATGGCCAGGTTTTTTTTATTCAGGAACTCAACCGGCTGACAGACACTCTGGTTTCACTGGGATACAAACGTAAGAACCAGAAAAATCAGCTGTCAGCCCTGCTGGGCATACTGATGATGATGAACAGTAACCCTCAGCTCGAAAGCTTTACGACTGATCTCCTGTGGCGCGCGCAGAAATACCACGATCGCGGGAACGCAAGGACAGTGGGCAGAGTTTCGCATGCGCTTGCCGCACTGGGCATCATTAAAAGCCCCGTTCGTATGCGCAATTACCAGGAATGGCACGAAAAACCGACGGACAACATCGCACAGCCCTGGGTAGCATGGTGCCGGCGGTGGAGGGAAACCTCAGTGCTTCGTCCCCGCTCCAGAGAGAGTCAGTACAGCTTTATCCTCCGCTGCGGCCTGTGGCTCGCCCGGGAGCACCCGGAAATACGCGAGCCGTCAGACTGGACGATGGAGATTTGCGCCAGCTTCATTGCTGCGGTCGGAAGAGTGAAGGTTGATGAACTTTCGCTGGGCACGACACGAGGAGCCCGCCGATCTGTACGCTCCGGAGAGCCTATGCTGCCAAACTCCCGTGCCGGTTTTGTGTATGCCGTTCGCCGCTTTATGATTGACTACGAGAACTGGGGATGGAGACGGCTTAAATTCAGTCCGGCCCGCCATCTCTCGACGCCTGATACGCCGCTGTTTCGTCAGGGCGTCAATCCCCGGGTTATTGATGATCCGGTCTGGCTGAAACTGGTATGGGCCAGTCTGAACCTGCGTCAGGAAGATTTGCTGAGTGAAATCCATTATCCCCTGTCTATGCTCCAGGCTATGGCGATCATCTGGACGCATGCAGGGCTGCGTCAGAATGAGCTAATGCGTCTGGCTGCAGGCTGCATCATTCCACAGTCGGAAGATATTAACCGGGACGACGGCAGTATTATTCCTGCCGGGACGCTTTGCTACCTGAATGTGCCAGCTGGCAAGACCTCTAAAGCCTTTGTTAAACCGGTTTCTGCTGCAGTGAAAAAGTATGTCGATATCTGGCTGGCAGAGCGACCAGAAGAGCAGGCAGCGCTGACGGATGAGCGCACCGGTGAAAAGGTCCGTTTTTTATTTCAGTACCGGGGCAAACTGGTGGGAAGAGACATAATAAACCGCACTGTTATTCCTGTTCTCTGTGCCAGATCGGGAATGCCGCAGGAAGACAGCCGGGGTCCCATTACCAGTCACCGGGGGCGAGCATCGGCCGTGACTGCACTGGCCAGCGTTCCTCAGGGGATGTCATTATACGAGCTGATGCAGTGGTCAGGTCACTCTTCGCCGCAGTCCACCATGCATTATATTCGCATACGCCCGACACAGCTTGCGGCCTCTTTTGTTAAAGCTGACCGGGTTGCGCACATGATAAGCGTGCTGATTGATCATGACCTCGAAGCAGTCAGCCTCACAGGGCCGGCAACGTATTATGAGCTTGGTGACTCTTACTGCACCAATCCTTTTGGAGTAGCTGCCCTCACCGGATGGCCTGCATTGGCTGTGACTTTAACCTTCCCAAAAAAAGCGCTAGAGGACTGTTACTGGAGAGCAAAGCGTCCATAAAGCAGTATCTTGAAGAGGTCCCGCTGACGCCGGATGAAAAAGCGATAGTTGAGGCAGATACAGAAAAACTGGAGGCAGCTCTCCGAAAAACGGAGTGAGTGGCGGTAAGTCAGTCTTAAACCTCCCGCAGGGTGTTTTCAGGCGCGATGCTGTTGAGCTGTCATGACTTCATTTACTCTCCCGTGCCCCCTCCTTTGCACATCTGCTTTCTGCGGGACGAAAATACTTTCCTCATATCTCTGTCCCGATGATAAATCTGCCTCTGCTGGCCAGCCCCGATGGAGTAAATGTTAGTGGCCAGAGCTGAACTGGCATACAATTCAATTCACCAATACATGAAATGATGAAACGAAATGGAACAATCCAGGGCGCTTGCCGGATTTTCGGCACTGGCGCATGAATCACGGCTTAAAATTGTCAGAATGCTTGTTGTGGCGGGCGCAGGCGGTATGTCCGCAGGTGACATTGCTGCTGCTCTCGACGCCTCATCACCCTCCAGAGTGTCCTTTCACCTGAAAGAGCTTGAGCACGCCGGCCTTATCTCCGGACGCCGCGAAGGCAAATCGGTTATCTACAGCGCCTGCTGGACAGACCTGGCCGATTTAGTGGCTTTCCTGATGCACGACTGCTGCCAGGGGCATTGCCGTTGTTGCGATCAGGCCATCGAATTATTTTCTAAATGTACCGGTATGCCAACAGGGCCTGAAAACAATGTCTGAACATCGCTTTTACATTCACATTAACCAACACAAAAGGATTTAGCCTGTGCAAACAGTAAATAAAGCAGGACAGATCAGTGACTGGCTGGAGCATAGTCAGATTGCCATTTACTTCGTTGCAGTGGCTGCCGGATGTTTTTCAGCAATGCTTTTGCCGGGAACAGCCCGCCTGGAAAGTGTCATCAACCCCGCCCTGGCTCTGATGCTCTATGTCACCTTTCTGCAGGTGCCCGTGGCCGAACTTGGCGGTGCATTCACGAGGGTGCGTTTTATTCTGCCTCTCCTGCTGACTAATTTCCTTTTAGTGCCGCTTCTGGTGGCAGTACTGGTCAACTTTCTTCCGCAAAACCCGATGCTTATCCTCGGCGTGCTTCTGGTCCTGCTTACTCCCTGCATAGATTACGTGGTCACATTTTCGCAACTTGGTCGTGCTGATGCCCGTCTTTTGCTGGCCTCCACACCTGTCTTACTTATCGTGCAGATTCTGTTGCTTCCGGTATACCTGCATTTATTTCTTGGTGAAAATGCCTCTGAGCTGGTGCAGCCCGCACCCTTTATTCACGCATTCATCTGGCTTATCGCTGCTCCTCTGATCCTTGCTGCTCTGACCCAGTTTATGGCCCGCAAAAGTCATTTTGCGCAAAAGGCTTCCGAATGTCTTGGTCTGCTGCCCGTACCGGCAACTGCGTCAGTTCTTTTCATCGTTGTGGCCGCCATGCTGCCGCAGCTGGGTGAAGCCTGGTCTGTTGCTGTTCAGGCCGTGCCTGTCTATGTGGCTTTTGCTGCGTTAGCACCTTTGTGCGGATGGGGCATGGCTAAGGTTTTTCGTCTGGAGCCTGCTGCAGGAAGAGCCATTGCCTTCAGTGCTGCTACCCGAAACTCTCTGGTCATTTTACCGCTGGCGCTGGCAGTTCCAGGCGCGGTGCCCGTCCTGCCGGCTGTAATCGTGGCTCAGACCATGGTTGAGCTGATCAGCGAGCTGGTTTACGTGCGCCTCATCCCCAAGCTGGGGCGAAATAACGTCTGACCGCAGGTAATAATGCCGCCCGCTATGGCGGCATTATTATGTTAGAGGTTCACGTCCGGTAGGCTGCCTTCTTCATGGCGGTTCAGCACCTGCATCAGGCATGTCTGAACTCTTCTGTTAACTGCTATGCCCTCATCCAGCTGTACAGAAAAGCCTGCCATCGCCCCTTAACACATATGAATTTATAAATATAAAATTGACCTTTCGTCTGCAGAAGACGAAACTTGTTGCTGTCCGCCACGAAGGAGAAATTATGTCGTCACTTCTGCCCCTGCAACTTTTTAAGAATCTTTCTGACGAAACCCGGCTCAGCCTGGTGCTTTTGTTGCGCGAAAAAGGGGAGCTCTGCGTCTGCGAGCTTGTATCTATCCTGAAAGAAACACAGCCAAAAATATCGCGGCACCTGGCCCTGCTCAGAGAGAGTGGGCTGCTTATCGACAGGCGCGACGGCAAGTGGATCTATTACCGGTTATCGCCACACATGCCTGCATGGGCAGCAGCGGTCATTGAGCAGGCATATCTGTGCCAGCGGGATGAAATTCTTCATCTCAGTCAGCAGGCTGAGCGTGATAACGCAACCACTAACGGCAAAGCTGTCTGCATGTAAAAATTTTATCGAAACACATTCGATTAAACGCATATATTTACAGGGTGCACTTAGCAGCCCGCTTTAACGGGCAGGTATAATTAAGAAGGAGAGAGTATGTTTCTGGCGGGTGCGATTTTTATCCTGACCCTGATACTGGTGATCTGGCAGCCGAAAGGGCTCAGCATTGGCTGGAGTGCCGTTATCGGCGCCGCGCTGGCGCTCCTGACCGGCGTGGTACACATCGGGGATATTCCGGTGGTCTGGCAGATTGTCTGGAACGCCACGGCCACGTTTATTGCGGTCATCATTATCAGCCTGCTGCTCGATGAGTCCGGCTTTTTTGAGTGGGCCGCGCTGCACGTCTCCCGCTGGGGAGGTGGTAAAGGCAGGCTGCTATTTACCTATATTGTGCTGCTGGGCGCGTCGGTGGCGGCGCTGTTTGCCAATGACGGGGCAGCGCTTATTCTGACGCCAATCGTTATCGCTATGTTGCTGGCGCTGGGCTTCAGCCCCGGGGCCACGCTGGCGTTTGTGATGGCGGCAGGCTTCATCGCTGATACTTCCAGCCTGCCGCTCATCGTGTCGAACCTGGTGAACATCGTCACGGCGGACTTCTTTAAGCTGGGCTTCAGCGAATATGCCTCGGTGATGGTGCCTGTTAATCTCGCCTCAGTTGCAGCCACGCTGGTGATGCTGCACCTGTTTTTCCGCAGGGACATCCCGGTCACCTACGACCTGACGAAACTGAAGGCGCCGCGTGAGGCCATTCGCGATGCGCGCACCTTCAGAACCGGCTGGATTGTTCTCATCCTTCTACTGGTCGGCTTCTTTGCTCTCGAACCACTCGGCGTGCCGGTAAGCCTGGTGGCAGCGGTGGCGGCGTGTATTCTCTGGCTGGTTGCCCGCAAAGGACACGTGATTGATGCCGGCAAGGTACTGAAAGGTGCGCCCTGGCAGATTGTTATCTTCTCGCTGGGCATGTATCTGGTGGTGTACGGTCTTCGTAACGCTGGCCTGACTGATTACCTTTCTGCCGCCCTGAACCGGTTTGCAGAGCACGGCGTCTGGGGCGCAACGCTCGGCACCGGCTTTCTGACAGCGGCGCTTTCCTCGGTGATGAACAACATGCCTACCGTGCTCGTTGGCGCGCTTTCGATTGACGGCAGCACTGCTGAGGGCGTGGTGAAGGAGGCGATGATTTACGCCAACATCATCGGCTGCGACCTTGGCCCGAAAATCACTCCTATCGGCAGCCTCGCCACCCTGCTGTGGCTGCACGTCCTGGCGCAGAAAAACATTACCGTCAGCTGGGGCTACTACTTCCGCGTGGGCATCGTGATGACCCTGCCGGTACTGTTTGTGACGCTGGCCGCACTGGCCCTGCGCCTGTCTGTTTAACCCTAACCCCGGCGCTGCGCCTGTGCAGCGCCTTTATGGAGTACCGCTTATGACTGACATTACCATTTACCACAATCCGGCCTGCGGGACGTCCCGCAATACCCTGGCGCTTATCCGCAACAGCGGCACCGAACCCACGGTTATTCTGTATCTGGAAACACCGCCGTCGCGCGATGAGCTGAAAAAGCTGATTGCGGACATGGGCATCAGCGTGCGTACCCTGCTGCGCAAAAATACCGAACCGTACGAGCAGCTCGGCCTGGCAGAAGATCGCTTCAGCGATGACGAGCTGCTCGATGCCATGCTGGCTCATCCGATCCTCATTAATCGTCCGGTGGTGGTGACGCCGCTCGGTACGAAGCTCTGCCGCCCCTCCGAAGCAGTTCTGGACATACTGCCGGACCCGCAGCAGGGCGCGTTTACCAAAGAGGACGGCGAAGCCGTCATTGATGAGCACGGTAACCGCGTCAGCCACTGATTTTTCACCAGGTGGCATATATATAACGAGTGTAAAAAAAGCCGGCAGATGCCGGCTTTTTTATATGCTGCGCTGGTTGACCCGCTCTGAGAGCTGCGCAGCACTCTCTTTCCTTTCGCTGTAGCGGTCGGTCAGATAATCGCTTCGCCCGCGCGTCAGCAGGGTGAACTTCATCAGTTCCTCCATGACGTCCACGATGCGGTCGTAATACGGAGAAGGCTTCATGCGGTCGTCCTCATCAAACTCGGCCCAGGCTTTCGCCACGGATGACTGGTTTGGGATAGTGATCATGCGCATCCAGCGCCCGAGAATGCGCATCTGATTTACGGCGTTGAAGGACTGTGAGCCGCCGCTGACCTGCATCACCGCAAGGGTTTTTCCCTGTGATGGCCGGACCGCACCGGACGTCAGCGGTATCCAGTCAATCTGCGTCTTCATGATGCCGGTCATGGCACCATGACGCTCAGGAGAGCACCAGACCATCCCTTCTGACCAGAGCACCAGTTCGCGCAGCTCTGTAACCTTCGGGTGCGTCTCAGGTGCATCATCCGGCAGCGGCAGGCCGGACGGATTGAATATCTTCACTTCTGCTCCCATGGCCGTCAGCAACCGGGCGCCCTCCTCAGTAGTGAGACGGCTGTAAGAGCGCTCCCGCAGCGAGCCGTAGAGCATCAGAATACGGGGCGGGTGCGTCACCTCTTCGGCCTTTAATTGTTCTTCCGTAAGGGGCGCATCCAGGAGCGCCGGATCGATATTGTTCAGGGCATCATTGAAGTTATTCACAATAGAGTCTCTTTATGAGTAATCGTGGTGGGCAGGCTGCGGCCGCTGCCACCGGCGCAACACTCTTCAGTCAGAAAAGCCATCAGCTGCTCAAGCTGCGCATAGCAGGGCCTGCAGAACAGGGTGCGGCTCTGCCGTTCCTGGCTTATGAGGCCAGCGGACATCAGCGCAGAAAGATGATGGCTGAGCGTGGAGGCCGGAATAGCCAGTCTTTTCTGAATGTCACCCACGGGCAGTCCTTCAGGCCCGGCTTTCACCAGTTCACGGTAAATTCCCAGTCGCGTCACGTGTCCCAGTTCCCTGAGAGCAGCCGCCGCATTTTGTATGTCCACGCCATCACCAAATCTATATTTCCAGAATAATGGAAATATAATTTAAAGCGGACTGAATGGTCAAGCCTCTTCCCGCCATAAAAGTGCTGCGCTCAAAAAGAAAGCCTTTTATACCCTGTTGATCCGGCTGCAGTGGCAGAGCATATAAAAAGGCCATAGCTCAGCATTTCAGTAAAATTCCAGCGCTCTGACAACAGCTTTAGTCATAACCGTTTCGCTTCCTCTTGCCAGAAATTCCAGGCTCAATAATACTGTTCATATAACCAGTATAATTTAAAGGAGGATTTTTATGCGCTTTACATTTTTTTTCCTAATCCGTACACAGCAGCACGTCCGGGACGCCGCGTTATGAAAGCGGTCAGTTACGCTCAGGGCCTGACGCTGTTGCCCGCACCGGATGGCCTGCATCGGCTGCGATTTTAACCTGCTGAAGGATAGCGCGCGCGGGCTGATACTGGAGAGTAAAGCATCCATCCGGCGTTACCTCGAAGAGGTCCCGCTCACTCCCGATGAGAGAGTCATACTGGAGCAGGATGCTGAAAAGGTTGAGCAGGCTCTTACAAGATTGGGCCCACAATCCTGACTGCTCAGATGCTTACAATGTCAGGTCTGAGGCTATCAGTGCAGAATCAGTACAGATAACTGAACGCCGTATTTGATATAAAGCTGATTATAACGGGCGTGATGCCGTAACTGATGGAACAGCAGATGAGAAAACAAAAGCGATGTATGGGATACGTGGCGGTCGGGGTCGATGACTACGATCGTGCAATTGAGTACTACACCGATAAGCTGGGCTTTACCCTCATTGAGGACACGCCGCAGCCGGGTAAGCGCTGGGTCGTGGTGACGCCGGCGCCTGACAGCGACTGTGCTATTCTTCTTGCCCGCGCGTCGAACGACCGGCAGGAAGGCTTTATCGGCAATCAGTGCGGCGGACGGGTTTTTCTGTTCCTGCAGACCGACGACTTCTGGCGCGACTACAATGCTATGAAGGCAAAAGGCGTCCACTTCTTTCAGGAGCCACGGGAGGAAGAATACGGAATGGTTGTCGTATTTGAGGACATCTACGGCAATCGCTGGGACCTTTACCAGAACAGGCAGGCCTGAAATTCTTTCACGGCAGCGCCTCAGGTGTACGGGAAGCATTACAAGCGTAAACCCTGTCAGGTCTGGCCTGCAGAGAGCGCTTCTGAACAATATACCTCAGTGCAGCGGTCACTGCACTGAGGTCTCCCTCGGGCTAACCACACAGCGTCATGATATAAAATCCGGCCGCCGTCATGGCCAGCGAACCCAGCACGTGTATCAGCACCGAGGCGGCTGCCCAGGCATAGCTGCCGGACTGCAGCAGGGCAAAAACCTCAGCCGAGAACGTGGAGAAGGTCGTCATTCCGCCACACAGCCCGGTGGTAATGAGCAGCCGCCAGGCCGGATCGAGGCCGGGATGGCGCAGAAAATACGCCAGCGCCGCTCCGATGATAAACCCTCCCAGCAGGTTGACCAGCAGCGTCCCCGGCGGCAGGTCCGGAAAAAGCGCATTCAGGCGCGCGCCCAGCTGCCAGCGGATAACACACCCTAAAGCACCGCCGGTGATGACAGCAAAAAGCTGATTCACGTTCACTCCTTTTATTTTTTTATATTCAGAACATAACGGGACACGACCTGTGCGGCCGCATCCATCTGGTATACGGCTGGCACGCCGGTCGGGATATGCAACTGTGCCAGGCTGTCGTGTGGCATGCCGTCCAGGAAGGCGGTCAGGGCGCGCAGCGTGTTGCCGTGCGCCACGACCAGAACGGTACCTCCGCAGAGTATCTGCGGCATCACGGCGTGCTGCCAGTAGGGCATGACGCGACGCAGCGTCATTTCCAGGCTTTCCGTCGCAGGCAGGTCGGCCAGCGCAACGCGGCTGTAGCGCGGGTCCCGACGCAGCTGCGCCGGAGCCCCTGCGTCCGCGGGGGGAATGCCGCTGAAGCTTTTGCGCCAGAGCCGGACGGTCTCTGCACCCATCATCCGGGCAGCCGCTTCCTTGTTCAGCCCCTGCAGCGCACCGTAGTGCCGCTCGTTCAGCCGCCAGTGTTTGTCCACGGGCGTCCAGCTGCGGTCAAGACGGTCCAGCACCCGCCAGACCGTGTGAACACAGCGCGTCATCACCGAGGTGAAGACCCGATCGGGCAGCAGGCCCGCGTCCCGCAGCACGTCACCGGCCCGGTCAGCCTCCTGCCGCCCCCGGTCCGTCAGCGGCACGTCTGTCCATCCGGTAAAACGGTTTTCCCGGTTCCACTGGCTTTCGCCATGGCGCAGGAGAATCAGCGTTGAAGGTGCCAAAGACTGTGCTCCTGTGCCGGCCGCTGGCCGTCCGGTGGATCTGTTACGTGCGGCGCACAAACGCATGAAGCCCCGCATAGTGCGCGTCCTCACCCAGCGCCTGCTCGATGCGCATCAGCTGGTTGTACTTTTCCACGCGTTCGCCGCGGCACGGCGCACCGGTTTTCAGGTGTCCCGCGCGCAGGGCTACCGTGAGGTCGGCAAGAAATGTGTCCGTCGTTTCCCCACTGCGGTGGGACATGAACGCGCCCCACCCGTGCCGCTGGCAGAGCGCCACGGCGTCCAGCGTTTCGCTAAGCGAGCCTATCTGATTGAGTTTAATCAATGCGGCGCTGGCGAGGTTTTCGTCAATGCCGCGCTGGATGTACTTCACATTGGTGACAAACAGGTCGTCACCAACCAGCTCGGCCCTGCCCGCAAGCTTCTGGTGCAGATGCTTCCAGCCCGCCCAGTCATCTTCTGCCAGGCCGTCTTCCAGCAGAATGACGGGAAACTGGTCCATCAGCTCGCCGTAGTACGCCGTCATTTCCGCCGCGCTCAGCGCACTGCCCTCCGTGCGCAGATGATATTTTCCGTCTGCGAAAAACTCACTTGAGGCGGGGTCCATGCAGATGCTGATGTCTTCTCCGGGCCTGTACCCCGCCTTCTCAATGGCCTGCACGATAAACGCCAGCGGGTCGCGGTTCGACGATACGGCGGGCGCAAAACCGCCTTCGTCGCCGACTGCCGCGGACAGGTTCTTGTCCAGCAGGATCTGGCGCAGCGCCTGGTAGACCTCGCTGCCCTGACGCACGGCCTCGCGCAGCGTGGGTGCCCCGTGTGGCGCTATCATGAACTCCTGAAAGTCCGCGCCCTGACCGCGGGCGTGCACGCCGCCGTTGATAATGTTCATGCACGGTACGGGCAGCAGGTTCGCCTGCAGGCCCCCCAGGTAGCGCCAGAGCGGCTCTTGCGAGGCCTGTGCCGCCAGCCGGGCAACCGCCAGCGACACGCCCAGAATGGCATTGGCACCCAGCCGACTCTTGCTCTGCGTACCGTCCAGCGCCAGCATGATGTTATCCAGCTGACGCTGCTCGCGCACGTCCCTGCCGCGCAAGGCTTCGCAGATTTCCGTATTAACCGTCCTGACAGCATCCAGTACGCCTTTACCGCCAAAACGGTGTACGTCGCCGTCGCGGCGCTCAGCGGCCTCGCGCGAGCCGGTGCTGGCCCCGGAAGGCACCGAGGCCCGCGCCATCATTCCGTCCACGGTCCGGGCTTCGACTTCAACGGTGGGGTTGCCGCGAGAGTCAAGAATTTCACGGGCGGTCACGTTATCCAGTGTAAAGCGCATAGAGTTTCTCCCGGTTCAGTCATTCAGGTGAGTGATAAGCACATCCACCGTGAGGTGGTTAATGTATTCCGCCGAGCGGGACGTCAGCATTCCCATAAAGCGGTTTCGGTGCCCGGCAAGCACGAGGTCCACGCCCAGCTCAGCGATGCACTTCTCCACGTCCTCAAAGCGGCGCATGGTCACCAGCTCCCGCATGTCTACCGTCTCAGGCACGGAGGCCGCCAGCTCGCTCATAAACGCTTTGGATTTCAGCACCTCTTCCGACACGACGTCGTCCATCAGGCTGTCGGACACGTAGTTCATTTCCCGGTAGTCGTCGCCGATGTGGGCCAGGGTGGTTTTCATGCCGAGCGGCTGCGCCAGCGCGACCGCCCGCTTCAGCAGGAGGGTGCCGTCGTCTTTATCGTTCACAAGTATCAATGCATGGGTGTAGCCGGTCATAATGAACTCCCGTTCTGGTTGAGGCGGGACTCAAGCCACGGCAGAAGCTGTTTTTTGCGGCTGAGCATACCCGGTACGGAGCAGGAGGCCGCGTTAACGCTCTCCCGCCCGGCGAAATAAAGCGTTGAAAACCCGGCCCGGATGTCGGTCAGCATCAGCACCGCCAAACCAGCACCCGACTGGTCTGCCAGATACGCCAGGGCAGCGAGCAGGTCGTCCATCACGGTGGCAACCTGTGACGGGGAGCTGACCTCAATCTGGGCGATGCGCACGTCAGTGCCGGCAATGACGAAGGCCTTGAGGTCCCTGTCCAGCAGCAGCTGTGCGCTGAGGCCGCTGACGTCAGTTTTTGCCGTAAGGAGGTCACGGGCGAAGGCTCTGCGGTTTACGCCGGACAGTACGCCCAGCTCGGTAGCCGAACGGATATCGTCTTCGGTCGTGGTGGGCGAGCGAAGATTTACGGTGTCGCTCAGGAGTGCACCCAGCAGAAGAATGGCAAGCGCCGGGGGTAGCGTGCGTCGCGCTTCAGCGTTCATAAGCAGCCACAGCAGCGTGGCGCTGCTGCCAAGCGGGCGTATGTGCACCTCGGGCGGCAGTTGCGTTATCAGTCCGCCCAGCCGGTGGTGGTCAGTGATCCCCACGATGTTGCTCCGGAGCAGGTCGTCAGGTCCCTGCGCCGGTTCGGTGAAATCGACCAGCCAGACCCGTTCATCCTGTAGCGGAATATCAAGCCGTGGCGGCAGCGTGAGTCCGGCGGCGTCAAAGATAAAATGGGTTTCGCGGTTAGCTTCGCCGAGACGCCATGCGCGGGCGTCCATGCCGCGCCCGGTCAGCCAGTGCGCGGTGACGAAGGCCGTGCAGATGGCGTCGCTGTCAGGATTAATGTGGCCAAAAACGTGTATCACAGGTCTCTCCCCGAAGAGGGAAGTACGCAGGCCAGGAAGAAAGTAAGGACGGCCTGACGCACCTCGTGAAAATCAAGAGTCGCATCAGGCGTCATCAGCTCCGGAACGGAGCGGTTGGGAAAGGTGGAACGCCATCACCTTGTCATATGAGTATAGAGCCGGTTGCAAAACCTGTCAGTATTATTCTGCTGGCGCCCTCAGCCTGCCAGCGCAGCCCGTGCCTCGCAGAGTACCCGGCGAATGTTTTCCGTCACCGCCGGACTCGTGCAGAGCGAAAGCGGACTGGGGTGCGGCATCGTCAACACGGGGACGCCGGGGTACAGATGATTGACCGTCCCGCGGGCCTGAGCCGCTACGGCACCGGCCAGCACCACCACGCGCAGCGCGGGCAGATACGCCAGCACGTCCTCAAGCAAGGCGCAGCCTCTGCGGATGTCCGCCGCTGACGGCCGTTTCTGCAGCCCGTGACTGACCCAGGGCACCGTATTCCACAGCACGCTGTCCTGACGCGAAATACCGGCTTCCGCCAGAAACCGCCCAAGGTTCTGCTGGGCCGGCCCCGGGTTATCACGCGACACAAACCGCGGTGACGGGCTGCTGCGCGCCGGCGACTGCAGCAGAACGAGCAGTCCGGCCCTAACCCCGCCGTCAGCCGGATCAAACCACGGCAGTTCTGCACCGGCCTGACGCTGCCCGCTGACCCAGCGATTCAGCGCGGCCACGTGCGGCGCGGTGACTGCCGCGAGGCGTTCCTCGCGTAAAAACGAGTCCTGCATCGATGTGCTGGTTTCACTCACGGCTTCCGATCCAGGCCTGCCAGACAGGGAGAAACAAACAGTTTACCGCTCCATGCCTCACGCACTGTTTTCACCGCGACAAGCAGCCACATGGCCGCCAGTATGACGACAAGAAGCGCACCGAAGCCTTTAAAGAATGCGAGGTCAATCAGGGTAGACAGCTTGAGCGTGGCCACGGTGTACACGCCCAGCGGGAAGGTAAAGCCCCACCATCCAAGGTTGAATGGGATGCCTTCACGGAAGTAACGCACGGTTATCAGCGTGGCCAGCAGCATCCACCACAGGCCGCAGCCCCAGAAGAGAATGCCGGCAACGAACCCCACGCCCTGCGCGATGTGACCGATTTCCGGCATGCCCGCCGCGGCAAACACCCCGGGCGCATCTCCGCCGATGACCAGCATGCCGAGCGAGCCGGTGCCAATCGGCCCCAGCGCCAGCCAGCTTGAGGCCGCCATGCTTTCGTGCGGTAGCTTGTGCAGCGCCATACGCAGCAGCAGAATGACGAGGATGCTCAGCGCCACCGGCACGGAGTACGCCCACAGCACGTAGCTGGTAATAATGATGCCGAGCTGCGCGTGTGGGGCAGCAATGTGCGGCGCCAGCAGGCCGCCGCTGACCGCCGCGACCTCGGCTGCCACGACCGGCAGTAACCAGACGGCAGTCATCTGGTCAATACTGTGCTGCTGCCGGGTAAACATCATGTAGGGAATGCACACGCCGCACAGCAGCGACATCGCCACGTCCAGCCACCACAGGGCGTGTGCCACCTGAATAACGTCTGCGCCCCAGCGCGGAAGACCGAACGCCAGCAGGCCATTGATGATGGTCGCCATGCCCATCGGGATGGTGCCGAAGAACATGGACACGGTTGAATGGCCGAAGATGCGCTTTGCCTCTCCGAAGTACATCACCCAGCGGGCCAGATACATCACGGCAAAGACGCTGAACAGGAGGATGTTAAACATCCAGAGCCCCTCGGCGACAAGGCGCAATCCCGGAACCTGCCAGGGGAACTGCGCCAGAGACAGCGACAGGATGCCGGTCCCCATGGTCGCGGCGAACCAGTTAGGCGTGAACTGTCGTATGCCCTCTTTCGGGCTGCTCAGCGCACTCAGCGGACGCGCACCGTTATGCAGGGTGAATATTTTATCGTTCATGCCGGAATCTCTTGGGTAGACAGAAAGATTATAGGCATGTCAGAGCAAATCTTTAAAACAGGTTATTCAGCTAAAATAAATCTATAAAAGTGATTAACCACCCCACTTTGCGAAGGATCGTCACTGCGCTGGAGTGAGGGAGGTTTCGCGTCAGGTCTGCGGCGGGCTTTTAATCGTGTCAATGACACGGTTCTTTTTCAGGTCAACCACCGCAATGCTGAGGTCTTTATTCAGCACCCACGCGCGGGTACCGTCCTTGTTGAAGACAATCGCCTGACGGGGCGCATCCAGTCCGGTGACGGTGGACACCACCTTACCGGCGGCGGTATCAATAACGGAGAGGCTGTTGTCGCCAAGGTTGCCGCTGTAAACATAGCGGTTATCCGGCGTCAGCGCGGCACCGTAAGGGTCCTGACCCACGGGAATGGTTGCCGTAATGACGTGCTTTTGCGTGTCAACCACGGCGATTGTGTTGCTGCCGCTGTTAGCCGCGTACAGTGTGCGGCCGTCTGCGCTGACAGAAATGGCGCGCAGCTTGCTGAAGCCGGTTATCTCGCCGCGAATGTCGCCCGTCACGGCATCAACCAGGGTAATTTTATCGCCCTTAAAGTTGGTGACGTAGACGGTTTTGCCGTCCGGGCTGATTTTAATGCCCTGACGGGGCTGGGCAAAACCCGTCACAACTGCAATGGGCCGGTCATGTGTAAGGTCATACACCGAGAGCGTGCTGGCGGCCTCGTTATTCACATACAGTCGCTGACCGTCACGACTTATGGCCGTGCCGAATGCCCCGGGCCCCAGCGGCAGCGTGGCCGCCACGTCAAGCGTCCCGGTACTGATTTTTTTGACTACGCCGAGACTGCTGTCAGAAAGAAATATGGCCTTACCGTCCGGAGAGAAAAGTGCATTACGGGGGGTGACGTAGCCCTTCATCACCTTTCTGACTTTCCCGGCAGCCAGATCATAGACCACCACGTCTGAGCGCTCACTGTAGGACGCCACCGCCGTTTTTTCATCGGGACTGACAGCAAGGGAATTGTTGTGGATATCGCCGTCAAACGTCCAGCGCGCTTCTGCAGCACCTGCGATGGTACTTATGAGGAGAAATGCCACCGCGGTCAGTCCCGGAATTCTGTAATTTTTTATCATTATTTCTTCCTGCATAAAGTGAAAGATAAAAGCGCATTGCCCGATTGAGGGCTTCAGAATAAGCGTGGCAGATTAAATCCCGGCGGGGAAATCGATTTTCCGGCTATGTCTTACCACCCGTCAACTTTCCTCCCTGCCAGTAAGCATACCGAAGTGGTTCAAGGCTGAATAATTCCTGTTCAGAAAATAAACTTCAGAGGAATGGTAACTGATTTTTTTGTTTAAATTGCATTCCACATAAATGCGTCTATGTCGAACCGGGTTATGTCTCATCTCGAGGAACTGGCGCCGCGCGTGGAGCAGTACAGCATCGACGAGATGTTTCTGGACATTCGCGGTATAGACCGCTGCATTAATTTTGAGGACTTCGGCCGGCAGCTGCGCGAGCACGTGCGCTCCGGTACCGGGCTGACAGTCGGCGTCGGGATGGGGCCGACCAAAACGCTGGCTAAAAGCGCGCAATGGGCATCGAAAGAGTGGCCACAGTTCGGTGGAGTGCTTGCCCTGACGTCACATAATCCGAAGCGAACGGAGAAACTGCTCTCACTGCAGCCGGTGGAAGAAATCTGGGGAGTAGGTCGCAGGATCTCAAAAACGCTTAATACGATGGGCATCACTACGGCACTACAGCTGGCGCGCGCGAACCCTGTATTTATCAGGAAAAATTTCAGTGTTGTACTGGAGAGAACCGTCCGGGAACTGAACGGTGAAAGCTGTATTTCGCTTGAAGAAGCACCGCCACCCAAACAGCAAATTGTCTGCAGCCGGTCCTTTGGGGAGCGTGTCACGACGTATGAAGCCATGCGCTAGGCAGTTTGTCAGTATGCTGAGCGTGCAGCTGAAAAGCTGCGCGGCGAGCGACAGTTCTGCAGGCATATTGATGTATTTGTGAAGACGTCACCGTTCGCGGTGAACGAACCGTATTACGGGAATGTGGCCAGTGAGAAGCTGATGACTCCCACGCAGGATACCAGGGACATCATAGCCGCAGCGGTGAAAGCACTGGATCGGATCTGGGTGAATGGGCATCGATATGCAAAAGCAGGTTGCATGCTCAATGATTTCACTTCTGACGGGGTTTCACAGCTGAATCTGTTCGATGATACTCAGCCCCGAAGCAACAGCAATCAGCTGATGAAAGTCGTGGACGGTATTAACCATTCAGGACTGGGTAAAGTGTGGTTTGCGGGACGAGGCATTGCTCCTGAGTGGCAAATGAAACGAGAAATGCTTTCCCCTGCGTACACAACGCGCTGGAATGATCTCCCGGTGGCAATGATAAGATGATCTGCCACCGAAAGATTTCGCATGCGAAATCTGGGTTATATCTATCCGTCAGAATTCGTCATCCGAATAGCCAGATTTCGCATGCGAAATCACTTCTTTTGTGCGGCCTTCCGTTAAATAGTGCGTGACTGTTTTTTCTGATGTGGAGTAATCAACACCTTCTATTTTATGAATTTCTATGCCATCGAGTCTTAACTCAAGTATATCTTCCCTATTTTTCTTACTTGAGAGCACCTTATATTCACGACGGAAATCTTCGGGAGTTGTCGTTATCTCTGGGGCAAAGTATGAGATGTCATCATCTTGCTGATACATATCTACGCTAGCTTCCCGGCACCTTCGGTCTGCATTCAGTACCCCAGATGATTTATGAAACAGGATAATATTCCTGACAGATGGGTCGATGTTTTCCTTTGGCTTTTGTGCAGAACTGAATAGTATCCCATCGAGATCGTAGCGTTCAGAAGTTGAAAGATAATCTGCGATAGCTTGTGTCAGCAGGTAATTTGCTTCTTCAAGTTCAGGAACAACCGGCATAACAAGCTTTCTGGAGAGATTCTTAATAAAACTACTGCGTTCATATCGAAGAAGATACTCAGGGTCAAAACGGCTAAACCCGTTAACAGCCAGCCCTCTGAGACTGGACAGGTCGAGTAATCGGACTGTCCGCAGCAAAGCGAACTCTGCAACTGCTACATAACTCCCTACAGGTGGTCGCACTTCGGATATGGCATTTTTTCTGGACGTAGCGCCATAGAAGACTGAGATACCTCTTGCATTCATTCTACCAGATGGAGTCAGTTCGGGGGAGGAGGACCAAAACTCGACTCGGGCATTCTTAATGCAGCTTCAAGTGCCTCTTCTGATTGAAAAATTCGGCCACGGAAAATTGATGTATTTTGCTCAAAATCAATAAATGCTGAGGGATGATTTTCATGAAGATAGCCAAAAACCTCTTCAAAAGTTGCCATCGCATCCATATTAAAGAATCGATTACTCTCCCGAAGTTTCCTTTCCATTGAATTCCATTTCCTGGACAGGTTTCCTGAGATGGTTACAGCTTCAACAAAATGCGGCTCATCACCATATGTTCTTTCATGTGAGCTCCAGTCAAACCATAACTCGTCGAGCAGTTCCGATAAATCATTGATGATATTATCATTGACTGTGACCTCTTGCTCCAGAACAGAGAAGAGAGGTTCACCTTCATACTTTTCCAGATAATGGTTATATTCTCCGCCCCGATAATAATTTTCAATCAACCAGTCGACCTTTTCAGCCAGTGTTTCCATCGACATCGTCATCTCTTCGGAGTCACAATAATCGCATGATTCTGAGGCATCAGGATCGCTTGCGATGATGTTGATCAGATAACGGTCATCGTTCAGACACTGCCTGCAAATTCTCTTTGAACCCGGCACTCTGTTTATTCCTTAGGTTAGCCAGATTTCGCATGCGAAATCTTTTGATTTAATCACGTCGATGCAGCTGTATAAGAGCCTCAGAAGGACGATAGTGCTGCTTTGCCCACCGCCCGTAATTATTAATGGACTCATACTGACGTTCTGCAGCACCATCACGGTAATACAGTATATGGATAATTCCATGTAGCTGCAGGTAACTGGCTACCGTGGTTACATTATTACGAACGAAGCGCGTATGGCTCTGGAAGGTATCAAGATCTACTCCGTCCTGTCCGTCATCAAGCGCATCAAGAATAAAAGCGATTAATGCAGAAGCGATAGAACGTCTGCCAGAGCCTGCGATACAAGCATCAAGCTCTTGAAAGGTCATGTGGATTTCCTGTTGTAACGGTAGCTGGCATCCTCTTCAATTGCTGCCACGAACCATCCGGTAGCAGTTTGCCTGTCTATGCTATCAGGCAAGGAAGCGACTAACTGCTCAAGTGGATGTGTACGATTAGCTCTGAATATCAGCGCCGACATACCACACCAGTCCTGGTTACTTTCTGGCTTCCAGCCGATGCTGAGCATCAATGTTAACGCCGTCTGAGCTGCCCACAACGGAGTTTCAGCCGGGTTAGAGGCCCATGAAAGTAGCGCCGCGCCGGGTACGGGTCTGCTTCTTGTAACGTATCCTAGATTGATAGCAGCTTCTGTTAATGCGGCAGCAGCTTCGGACTGGGTTCCGGGATATCGAAGCGCCCAGAGGCGGACAATTTGGCCACGGAATGCCGTGGCCATTTCGGTGAACGGGGTTGTTTTCATCACAGAGATCGCATCCCTTTGACGCGTAGTTCAGAAGCCTCAACTGAAATCTCACCAATTTCCAGTTTCACCCACACATACCCCGCTTCGTCTGGCGCGCGGTCAGTCATTATTACCCCTCGCTGACCGTCTATCTCGACAACAACCTGCCAGGTTTTTACATCTGAATTGCTGCCCAAAGGCTTGGTTGTTTTTTTGTTCAGAGCCTTAGATTTCGCATGCGAAATCTCACCTTTGCTTTTGTTCTTAACTGCATCAAGAACAGCTTTAACCTGCGAACGTGAAATACCAGACTCTCGCGCAGCTGCGACAAGCTTCTCGGCCTCTTTGGGAGACTTTTCATTTACCTGTATCAGTGTGTATGCCAGATCGATATCGGATGTGACTTTATCCCGGAGAAGGGCGGTAACATTTTCTGGTGCATCAAGGAGGCGAAGGTGTTTACTGACAAATGAGGTAGGCTTACCCATTGTTTTTGCGATTTGCTCACCCGTCATATTGAACTCATGCTTGAGCTCATAGAACGATTTTGCAGTCGCTAATGGTTTCAAACCAGACTGTTGCAGGTTTTCAATGAGCTGGCCGATGATGCGTTCTTTTCTTTCCCGTGGTGGTTTGCCAACATAAATATCAATATGGGTATCACCACGTTTGCGAGCAGTCCGAACACGCGTTTCGCCTAACCATATCTGGTAGCCACGTCTGTCGCGAGGATAACAACGAGGCGGGGTAAGCATCCCTAACGTTTCGAAGGTATCAGACATACCATCGATGATATCTTCCTCGAAGTCTTCTTCAGGTCGCACTTGTTCTTCAGCATAAACCAGATTTATATCTACGCGGATTATCTGTCCATCAGGTTCGATATCCGGGCGGGCAATATCCGCCATAATCTTGTGCGCAGCTATATCATGGCTCTCCTCATCTGGCTGTTTATTTGCAATGACCTGTTCAATATCAGAAACAACAGCAGCATTTTTTTTCATTTCCTGCTGCGCCTGGAGTCGCTTCATAAAAGGTTTCTTGGCCATTACTTACCTCCTGCGAGCATAATAATTTTCTGGGTAAGTTCTTTATACTGAATTGCAGGAAGACACTTAGGGTCATATTCATCAAAGGAGAGACCAAGTTCGATCGCTTCTTTTGCAGCAGCAGGTACAAATGATATATAGGCGAGAATGTATTCTTCGGAATAGCCTTTTCCTTGAAGAATCTCGATGAGGAGATTTAGATTCAGTGTATCAATAGGCCCAAGATATCCTTCTTTAAGGGGTTTTTTATAATTCTTTACCTGCGTCTGAGTCACATAAGTCCCCATGAATTGCAGCGAAGGATTATAGTTCCGCTTAATTTTCTGCATATAAGTAAGCTGTTTACCAACTGCATTACGGGCCTGCTTCTCCAGCAGGGTAGGGATAAGAAGGTAATCAGCTGACATATGCGCTGCGATCATAACATTTGAATATGATGGTGCTGAATCAGCAATAATAAAATCAAACTGTTTCTTCAGTTCTTCAATACGGTCCCTGAAGTCGAACATGCAGTCGCTGTTGCGGTAGTTAATTTCATTAAGTTCACTGGTTGCACCTATAAAGAAACGCCCGCCTGGAAGTTCAATCGGTCGAACCTCTGTTTCCGGAAAGAAAAGCTGATATGTATTCGCCTCGCCGGGTGTAAAACTGTTACTTAAAGGTTCGCGCTCTATCTCATAAGGTAAGTCATCGGGGAAAGCTCTCTCCGTCAGACCAGTTGTCCAGTCCATATCAATTTCAAGCACGCGGAAACCAGCTTTACGAAGATCATGTGCAATTTCACTGGATGACTGCGATTTAACGATTCCGCCCTTCTGACTACATACAACAATCAGTTTTCCGATAGGTCCAATTTTCAGTGTCATGTAACAGTCCTTAAGATTTCGCATGCGAAATGTTTGAGTAGGGGCGGCACGGCTTGAAAGAGTATTTCAATAATGAAATGAATTCATTGCGGGATTTCATACACACTCCTGTGAGTCAGGCGTTTCGCCAGGTGCAGAAGCAGCTATCTGCTACTGCGTTTGTTGTCGTGCTTTCATGACGACATAAACAGTATACAGAGAAACATTAGAGTATCAATAATGATATGCAATAAATTTCGCATGCGAAATCACATTTTGATTATTTCAGGTGATCGTAATTGAATTTGTTGACCCACTGCGCAAACCGTGAGTCTGTTCAGAGCTTGCATCTGAGCAGGCGAGGGGTTGGACAAGCCCGGCGGGCGCGTCAGCATGTCACATTGGGGTATGCTCCAGCAGTACCGACTTCCGTCTACTCTTCCCACTAGTTGTGACCAGATAAGAGATACCTTCAAATGCATAACCACTTAAATGTCACCAGAACATCTCGTCATTTCGTTATAGCTGAAGTACCAGTGTCTTGGCGCAGATATATCAGGGCCATCAAACTGAAGATTAAAAAGAAAGGAGGGGACAGAACCACCCCGGAACTGCCCCTGAAGGAATTACAATTCCATTCTCCACCAATGTTAGCATTTTTTGCCTGTGATACTATGACCGGGTCATTTTTCAGAGCATGGACTGATGAAAAAGAAAAATACTACGCCAACTCCCCACGATGCGACATTCCGCCAGTTTCTGTCACAACCAGACATTGCCAGGGATTTTATGGAACTGCATCTGCCGACAGAGCTGCGTGCCATCTGCGATCTGAGCACGCTGAAACTGGAATCAGGCTCGTTCGTTGAGGATGATCTCCGGCAGTATTTCAGCGACGTTCTCTACAGCCTGAAAACCACAGCAGGTGACGGATACATACATGTCCTCGTGGAGCACCAGTCAACGCCGGACAAACATATGGCTTTCCGCCTGATACGCTATGCGGTGGCCGCCATGCAGCGCCACCTGGAGGCAGGGCATAAAAAGTTGCCACTGGTGATACCGGTGCTGTTCTATACGGGTAAGCGCAGCCCGTATCCATACTCTACCCGCTGGCTGGATGAATTTGACGATCCGGCGCTGGCAGGAAAACTTTACAGCAGCGCTTTACCGCTGGTAGATGTTACGGTCATTCCGGATGATGAAATCGCTGGCCATCGCAGTATGGCCGCACTAACTTTACTGCAAAAGCATATTCACCAGCGGGACCTGGCAGAACTGGTTGACCGGCTGGCGCCCATCTTGCTGGCCGGATATCTGTCTTCATCACAGGTAATATCGCTGGTACACTATATAGTGCAGGCAGGCGAAACATCGGACGCCGAAGCCTTTGTACGCGAACTGGCACAGCGTGTGCCGCAACACGGAGACGCACTTATGACCATCGCACAACAGCTTGAACAAAAAGGCATCGAGAAGGGGATTCAGCTCGGTGAACAACGCGGCATTGAAAAAGGCGAGCGCGAAGCCACCCTTAAAATTGCCCGTACCATGCTGCAGAACGGCATTGACCGCAATACCGTCATGAAAATGACCGGTCTGACTGAAAACGATCTGGCCCAGATCCGTCACTAATCCCCCTCTCCTGACACTCCCTGTCCGGCCATCAGCGAATACTGGTGGGGCAGGGAGGCACCAGACTCAGGCTCTGCCAGCCAGCCAGCCAGCCACAGCGATGAAACAGCTTCATTACCTCCGCTACGTTCCCCGTCAGACTTATCCATTTTATCCCTTTTAGAAACCCGCCAGACCCCGCCAACCGCACTTCTCAAGGCACCAGTATGGGAAACGCCTAAGATTCTTCTGGAAAACACCTCAGGTTAATGTGGGGAACACCACAAGTAGCTATGGGGAACACCTCAACAAAGTATGGGAAACACCACGGGTTACTATGGGAAATACCCCTGGTTCATCTACAGTTCATATACCTGTTGATAACTTACTAATTCTTCTTGTGGCTTTCGGTGCCTCATGCCAGTATGTGGGGGATTCAAAAACACCCACACGGTGAAGGCAATGACCACGGAAACTCTTAAAAAGACTGTCAATATCAGTCAGTACAATGAGCTGACTGAGGCCGCTACTATTTGCCTCTGCAGGCAAAACGTGTGCTGTGGCTTTGCCTGATGCAGTGCTACCCGATGAAGGATGATCCCGATTCTGTCTCTCCGATATTCACCGTTACTGTGGCGGATTATCAGAAGTTTTTTAAGGTCAGCGTGGATACTGCCTCTACTGACGTTAAAAAAGGTGTGACCGCACTGGCGGACAGCAGCGTGGTTTTTTACCCTAAAGAAGGGGAGTTTGAAGAGGTGAAACGCCCCTGGCTGGCTGAAGCGGGCCTGAAAAAAAGGGCGGGGGAAATGGCAAATAGAGTTCAACTACAAGGTAATGCCGTACCTGATGGGACTGACTAGCCAGTTCACAACATACTCCTTGTACGACTGTGGAAAAATTAATAGTGTACGGGTTATCCGCCTCTATGAAAGCCTTTGCCAGTATCGTTCAAGCGGCGTTTGGATCACTACTCAGGATTGGCTGTCTGAACGTTTCATGCTCCCGGAATCACAACGCAGTAACTTTGCTGAGATGAAACGCACCTTCATCAATCCAGCCCTGAAGAAAATCAACGCCAATACGCCTCTTAAAGCCGCGATGACACAGAATGACGACGGCCGACTGGTATTCACTATCCTGGATTCAAAAAGCTAACTTGGGGTATTTTCCATATCAGCCCTGCCGACTGCTAAACTCCAGGTCATTCCCATAAACTGAACCTGGGATATTTTCCATAATCATCCTCGGTTCAGTTGTTTCATCAACGCAACCGCATCTGATTCCGGCATAGCAAACTGCACCCGATGACGTGCTGCGACATCGAGCGCAAAAACCTTCGTGTAGACCTCCGTTGAGCTCACTGACTTGTGGCCCATCAGGCTCTGCAATACTTTCAGGGGAATACCGGCATATAACATGTGCATGGCATAGCTGTGCCGGAACGTGTGCGGTGTTACCGGCACCGAGAACGTCACCCCGTCGGCTGCTGCCGTATCAACCGCTTCACTAAGCCAGGTGCGAACCGTGCGGTCGGTGATCTCCCAGATGCGTGCCTTATCCGTTCTGCCGGTTCGCTTATTGCGTCGCTCCAGCGGAATTTTCAGCGTGGCCACCATCATCTGCAGCTGGCTGACGTACTGCGTATCTGACAAAGGAACCAGGCGGTGAACCTGACTGCCTGCCGGATTTCGTCCGGCCGTTCTTGCGGCTCTTTCTGCACGCTGCTTGAGCGTGGCCAGCTGCACAAAGGGATAGGGCGGGGCCAGCGAAAAATCCCCACGCGTAAGGGCCAGCGCTTCATTAATCCTTGCGCCAGTATTCCACAGGGTCGCAAATAGCATCTTGCGGTGCAGATCCGGTACGTAATGGAGCAGGGCGCTCACTTCCGGCGCCAACAGGTATTTCGGCAGTTCATCCTTAACAAGCGCCATCTGACGTAGCGCCAGCGCTGCCGGATAATCGACAGCTACTGGCAGTTGTGCGTCTGAGATGATTCCGCTTACATAAGGGGCTGCCGGCATCATGGGTTATTACCGAAATGATAGATATGTTTTGGCATAAAAGTTCCCAATGTCTGTATCTGACCTGAAAGCACTTAAATCAATTCAAATTAACCACGCAGATTGTTCTGGTGCTTCATCATCTGCTCCAGCTTAAAGGTGGCCATACTGTGGTTGCCGTTCTGCAGATAGTCCTGCATCTCTGTCCAGTCATACTCACGTTCCGGGTATGGAAAGGCGCCATCCTGTACATTGCGAAGTAATACCAGCAGATCAGCCGGCAGATTTTTCCAGCTGGAGATGCCATCATTGTTAGTTATCATTTATATCCCTGTTCCCTTTTTTTTCGCAAAGAGTCTCCATGACCCTATCCTTTCCCAGAAAATAGTCACTCAGAGTAATTGTGGTGCGCAGCATAATCAGCTGAGCACAACCCTGTATCTTTCACCCGGATGATTTTTCCCTGCCGTCATCATTTTCAGGCTGATAATAAGCAGGCATATAGACACGCCGTTAAATTACCGGATGGCCGTTCCGGTCAGATCCGAATTTCTGGCATATTTGAACTTTCCGGAAGTGTACCACGCACGTGGAATAAGCAAAGCGGCGTTTTCTGCTGCAGCGCACCGGGTCACGGAACGGGGGCAAAACACAACATATTGAAGAAAACGCAGCTGACTGGGTGGCACATCTTGTGTTTTCGTGCTGCAGCGCGCCGGGGCGGATGAAGAAGATCCGGAACCTGGGGTTTTCGGATCCCGGGACAAATGAGGCCGCAAGGGATAGGTCACACTTATACATATTCAGGATATCAGCCTATGCACACACCCGGTGCGTGAGTTCCATTGCGGTTATGCTCCGTATACCCCATTTAACCGGGAGGGAAAAACATGAGAACCGTATCCATTTTTAACAATGGCAATAACGCGCCATCCGTCTGCCCCGCGATCAGGATTTTGAGGGTGTGAGCGAGCTGAAGATCGTCCGGGAAGGGGACAGCATCATCCTTCGTTCCGTCCGCCCGACCTGAGGCTCGTTCTCCAGCCCGGAAACGACCGATCCGGACTTTATGGCGGAGCGTAAGGACGTTGTCAGCGACGAAGGACGATTTAACCTATTAACAAAATGTACATGCTCAACACCTGTACCTGCTCGTTCATCATGCGTGAGCAGCCGGAATCCGAACTGAAGCGCCTGGAACAGGCGGTACTGGTGACGAATAACGTGCGGGAGTTTGCGCGGGTGCCGGGACTGATGCTGGAAGGCTGGGTTAACCAGTTTTTATCAGTTCTAACCCCGCAACCTCGTCTGGATAGTTGCGGGTCTACTGCACTTAACGTTTTACGGGCGGTAATTTTGGCCCGCGCATGGGCGTGATCGTACGCGGAGCTGTCTGCACCGGGGGGATTTCATTATCAGTTTGCGTTCATTATTTACTGTACCTTTTCGTACTGTCCCATTACTTTCTTGACTACAATCCCCCATAATAAAGTCATATAGGACGTAATCAAAAATGACGATTCTTCAAGATAAATTAACAGCCCGGCTATATTTTGACACACATTAAAAAGGGTGATAATTCATTCCCGAGCAATAAGGAATTGCCAACCATTCGAATGTTTATTCGATGTACTTTTGTGTTGTGTAAATCAAATACATTTGCACTGAAGAAGCTATCACCCACTTTATCTGAGGAATAGTTTACACTTTTAATATTAAAGATCCTTAGCTCATCACCAGCAGCCAACTTATAATTAAACTTTATATTTCGAGATAACTTCCGCTCAACCCCCTGATTGTCCACATAACCTTCGAAATAAATATTACCATTAAACTTACGGTCAACTTCAAATATTACATGGGAGAATAAAGATATCTGACTAATATTGTTTTCTGAGATGAGATGAGCCTTGCATTTGATTTGTAGAGCAGGTGAGGCCATATTCCTAAGAAAAAAAAATACAATACATAACATGATAGCAATTGAACTAAACATAAAGAGTCTTTTTTTGTTAATTTGGCGCACTGTAATTGTCCTCATAGTAGCTATCACATGAACTATATTTTTTCTCTCCGGTTATGGATTTAGTGCAGCGAGATAAAAAAACTCGATCAGCAAACCCATGAATGACAGGATCTGAAACTTTTATAAAAAAGATAGAATTTTCATGACAGAGTATATGTTTTTTTTCAATGAAATCCAACGCTACTTTCTTATAAAAGGGATATCTTTCCTTTTCTATAAAATCAAAAGAGTTTAAGTCGCAGTTATTTACACGACCAATATTAAAGACTTGAGAATCATCACTCTCTAAATTAAACACGGAAACACGGAAACTCAGAAAACATATAGAACAAAAAACAATAAACAAAGCTGAATGAAATAATGAAATGTTCGGGAAAAATTCTTTTTTATTCTTTGTTGTTATTTTTTTGGGGGCTGGAGGTTGAGAGTCACCCTCTTTGGTAACGCTCAAATCCATAGAAAGCATGAATCCAAACCTGGGCACGGTAACAATAACGGCATCTCCTAAACCCAAAGAACTCAAGCTCCGCCTAAGATCGGAGATATATTTATTTAGGCTGTTGTTAGATGTACGTAAACCATATCTTTCCCATACATTCTCTAGAATACCATCTCTCGTACATACCTCTCCATGATTATTGATAAGGTAAATAAATAAACGAGCCATTGTAATACTAAGATTGATCTCTGGCTCAGATTCATTTCCAATATAGAATGAGCAGTCGTCTGTGCGAAATTTTACAGTACCACCTATAATATAAATCATGATACCAACATATACAAAATTTAATCACCAGCATCAACTATAACACAGATTGCTTTTTTTTCAACTGTTGGACCCACCCGTAAATACTTCCTGATGATTAAATATAAAATCACTTTACAAAATTCTAATTTCTACGGTTTTCCCATAGGTTAATTTTCTGCGTACAGGGCGATTTGTTATAAGAGCAAAGCTCCAGGTTAATTCTCTTAATTTAAGGTTAAGAGTTTGTTAATTTAAGAAAAAACAAAATAACAGTGTGATACTCTGTGAAGCATGCATAAAAAAAACAAATATAGCATTTAAATCTTGTAAAAACTTATAAATCAGTGTTATGCCCTGCGAAATTTGAAATGCAAAAATCCATAATTCCAATTAAATTGAAGAGTTGATATCATTTTTCACATCGAATAAACACATGTGATCCCATTAAAGGAGAGCCAGCTGTATGCAAATTCAGGTGGTTGCTGAAGGCATTTAGAATAAAGAGCAACTCAGCGCAGCTGAAAGAAAAAGGCGCCCAGCTCTTCCGAGGGTATCTATTTACAATGCCTTTAAGCATGCGGGAGTTCTGTTCACACATTTGATTTTCTCTTTATCTGGTTTACAGAGCGTAAATTATTGAGAGTGAATTAATTTTTATTCGCTAGCCAGCGCGCTTAGCAATTTTGTTTTACCCCTTATGTACAAAATTTAATTTTTGTGCAAATACTTTTAATCCTGAGGATATATAACCATGCAAATGAAGTTAAGCCGTGTCTTTCGAAATATGCTCACTGTTGCAGCTTTTTCTGGAATAACGTTTGCCGCCAGCGCAAGCGATGGACAAATCAACTTTACAGGCACCATTCTGGATTCTGCCTGTACGATTGATACCAATTCGGCGAATCAGACCGTTAACCTCGGTAATGTCTCGAAAAACGCGTTTGACGCGGCTGGGACCGTTGCTGGTGCCACCCGATTCAGTATTATTTTAAATAACTGCCCTGCGACCGTTACCTCTGCCGCCGTTAAGTTTGATGGTATTGCCGACAGCTCCGACACTGATATTCTTGCGCTGAGCAGCGGTCAAACGGCAAAAGGCGTTGGTATTGCGTTTTACGAAGAGGATGGCATCACCGCTATTCCGCTGGCTACCCAGTCTAAAAACATCACTCTTAAAACCAGTGAAGGTGAAGAACCCGTTAACAGCAACAAAATGACCTTCGTGGCGAAATATAAGGCAACGCAGGCTGCAGTGGTTGCGGGTACTGCTAACGCCACTTCTGACTTCACCATTATTTATCAATGATATTCAGGGCGCATTTATGGTGCGCCCGTTTATATTCGCTCTACAGGGAGCCTACCATGAACGTAAAAAAGTTCATTGTTTTTCTGCTAACTTTTGCATGCATAATACCTGCTTATGCCAGCGTCACGCTGGGCGGTACGCGTCTGATTTATGATGCTTCAAAACGTGAAGCTACTATTTCCGTGACCAATGGTCAGCAGTCTGTTCCCCACCTTATCCAGTCATGGATCGAGGTTGATGGCAGCGCCAAAGATAAAGCGCCGTTTATTGCCACCCCGCCCATCTTCCGCCTTGACGCAGGGCGCGAAAATACCCTCAGAGTGGTCTTTGCCGGTGAATCTGCGTTACCGGATGACCGTGAGTCTGTTTACTGGCTGAACGTGAAATTCATTCCCGCAGTGGAAAAGTCCGATCAGAATCGTCTCCTTATTGCAGTAAAGAACCGAATAAAACTTTTCTATCGTCCGGGCGCGTTAAATACAGAGGCTGCAGCAGATGCATGGAAAAAGCTGTCATTCCGCCACAGAGGCGGACAACTCATCATTAATAACCCAACACCTTATTACGTTTCATTGTTTTCCCTGAAAGCCGGCTCGCAGGCTATTGAAAATCCACCGATGGTCCCGCCTTTTGGCAATGTTTTCGTGCCCAGTTCCGAAGGCACCGTCACATGGAAGGCAATTAATGATTTCGGCGGTATCACGACCGAAATGAGCCAGTAACAACTGAAGGCATTTTTAAGTGTGACCTTGTAAGGATAATAAGTTTTGTCTAGCACCGACTCCCAGGTATTTATCCACTCATCGAACCCTTCCAGTTACGTATCGCGCCTGTCGGTGCTGACCGTACTGTTGTCTTGTGCCGCGAGTGTGCAGGCACAAGTATACTTTATGGCAGATGCTCTCGAGCGTACGGGTGTAGCCGCAGACAATATAGATCTCAGTCGTTTTGAAGAGGGGGGGCAGCTTCCGGGCACTTACAGGGTCGATATCTGGCTGAACGGCGAGCGGGTCCGTACCGCCAGTATCCATTTCGCTGCGATAAAAGGAAGTGACCTGGTACCGGAGCTGACCCCTGAAATGCTGCGGGAACTGGGCGTTCGCGTTGATGCGTTCCCGGCTCTGGCAGCTTTGCCTTCGGGGACAGTTATCACCGATCCGGGTACATTTATCCCTGATGCAACTGCCCGGCTAGATTTTGACCAGCAGCGGCTGGACTTCTCGATCCCTCAGGCGGCACTGGACGTGCGCGCCCGCGGCTCAGTCGATCCGTCCCGCTGGGACCAGGGGATCCCTGCCGGCCTGCTGAACTACAGCGTGAGTGGCTCCCGAAACTGGCAAAAGCACGGTGACATCCAGGATATGCTGTATATGAATGTGCATAGCGGCGTGAATATGGGCCCGTGGCGGCTGCGAAACTACAGCTCCGGTTCGAAGGGCAACGACAATCAGCATTTCTCGTCCGTGAGCACCACCCTGAGCCGCGATATGCAGTTTATTAAAGGGCAGCTGGAACTGGGTGAGTCGAGCACGCCGGGCGATATCTTTGACAGCTTTATGTTTCGTGGCGCGCAGCTCTATTCCGACGACGCGATGCTACCCGACAGCCTGCGCGGCTATGCGCCGGTCATTCGGGGCATCGCCAAGAGCAATGCTATGGTGACGGTCAAGCAGAACGGTTACACCGTTTACCAAAGCTACGTGGCGCCGGGAAGCTTTGAAATTCGCGACCTCTATCCGACGGCCTCCGGCGGAGACCTGAGCGTGACAGTGACGGAAGCCGACGGTAGCGAACAGCATTTTACCCAGCCGTTCTCCTCTGTCCCGATGATGCTGCGCGAGGGACGGCTTAAGTATGCCATCAGCGGGGGAGAATATCGCACCCGCCAGTCGATGACCCCCACGCCGGGATTTGGCCTGGTCACCCTGGCCTACGGGGTGTCAAACCGTATCACTGCCTATACCGGCCTGCTAGGTGCTGAAAACTACCGGGCCGGCGTGCTGGGAAGCGGGATAAGCCTGGGCGATATGGGCTCGGTTTCAGCAGACGTAACTTATGCAGACAGTACGCTGAATGACCCGTCCCGCAGTCGCCACACAGGGCAGTCTTACCGGGTGCAGTACTCTAAAACGGTGGCTACAACGGACACCACCATCACCCTTGCGAGCTACCGTTACTCGACGGAAGGTTTTTATACCTTCCAGGAAGCGAATGAGAGCGCCAGGGAGCGATACAACAGGCGAAGCCGTCATCAGCTGAACTTGAGCCAGTCGGTAGCGTCTTTCGGCAACGTGTATATCTCTGCGTGGCAGCAGGATTACTGGCGGCAGAGCGGCTATGAGCGCAACGTCAGCACGGGCTTTAATACTAGCCTGAACGGTATCAGCTACTCACTTGGCTATATCTACAGCAGCAGCGCGGGGATAGCGAAAAACAACCAACAGCTGGCGTTCAACATGCAGGTTCCGCTGGGGAAATGGCTTAACAACAGTTGGGCGAGCTACGGCATGACCAGCCAGAAGTCCGGGCCAATTGTTCACCGGGCTGGGCTAAGCGGTACGGCGTTGGCGGACAATAACCTTAGCTACTCGCTCCAGCAGAACTATGACACTGATGAGAAAGATGCCGGTGGCAGCCTGAGTGGGTCTTACCGTGGGGCGTACGGTACGGTAAATACAGGTTATAACTACAGCCGCGATAACCGCCAGGTGAACTTTGGTATTCAGGGGGGAATTGTGGTGCATGAGAATGGCTTTACGCTCTCTCAGCCGCTAGGCGACTCGGTGACGCTGGTGAAGGCGGTGGGGGCGTCTGGCGTGAGAATTCAAAACAATACCGGAGTCTCGACCGACTGGCGGGGGTTTGCGGTGGTACCGTATACCAGCGCCTACCAGGAAAACCGCATAGCTATTGACACACAGACATTAAGCTCGGACACGGATATAGAGGAAACGGTCCTGAACGTGGTGCCGACACGCGGGGCGGTGGTGCGCGCGGAATTTAACGCAAAAACAGGGCAACGGGCGCTGCTGACGCTGATGTATAATGGAAAACCGGTGCCATTCGGCGCACTGGTTAAACAGGAAGGGCATGATAAGGTGAATATTGTAGGCGAGAACGGCGAAGTATATCTGAGCGGTCTAAGTGACTCCACCTCAGTAACGGCGCAGTGGGCTGAAAAAAGCTGTGTTACACGAGTCACTCTAAGGCCTGTTAAAGGCAGCGGGATTAATCGTCAGGTAATTGCTTGCAATTGAATTAATAATAGGGATGTTAAAACTAGCAATATATTAGGACATTTTGAGTACTTAATGGAATTGATTTTGATTAGCGTTTAGCAGTAACCTTGTAGATGAGAATCATTATAGGTTGCATCTCCCAAGTTAAATAACACGAATAATTGATATTAAACATACGGGCTTACCCATGAAAAAAAACACCCCATACCGATTGATCTTTTTTGTAATTATATTATCGTGCTCGGCTAATTCACATGCATGGGAATGCGATGTGTTAACCTCAGCTTTTCATATAGAACTCCCAAATCAAATTGAAGTCCAGAGGGATGATTCATACAACAAACCTTTAACCGATTGGGTTTTCGGAGGAGGAGTGAAAGATCTATACAAATGTAGAATAAGCGGGAGTGGTGGCGTTTATTGGAATATTTTAGAGTCTAGTATAGCAGCTAAGGCTGGCGGTTTTTTTGAAGAGAATGGAGTTCGATATAATATATTCAAAACTAATCTGAGTGGTGTTGGTATAATTTTAAGGGTGAGATCTAAAGGTTTAGAAGAACTTGTTTCTTACTATTCATTTCCATATGGGGTCTGGCAACCTGTAAGCTGGTATTCGAGAAACTTAGTTACACGTTTTGGTGTGGATGCCAGATTGATAAAGACAGGCCCTATCGATGGTGGCCAATTAGATCAAACATTGGTCGGAAATATTCGAGCATTTGGCAGATATTCTGGTGCTTACTACTACCCAGTCAATATAACAGTTGGTTCGTCACAAATACGAGTTATGGCATGTTCTGTAAGCAATCCTGTTGTTAGTGTCGATTTTAAGCAAGCGCATGCTAAAAGTGATTTTAAAGGAGTTGGCTATAAGTTTAATATGGTCAATGTTCCTTTTTATTTAAATTGCAATGAGGGAGCCAAAGTAAATGTTACCGTGAATGCTGATGAAGACTCAAGCTTGCCTGATAACGGATTAATAAAAATCTCACAAGGTGAAGGTAAGGCTACAGGCCTCGCCATTCAGGTCATGGACAATAAAGAAAATGGTATCAAATTTGGTAAGCAATTTTTTTCAGGTGTCAGTAAAGGTGGGCTTTATGATTTGGGTCTGAAAGCACGTTATGTTCAGACATCGGAACGAGTTTCGCCGGGTGAAGTTAATGGAATAGCAACTATAACTTTATCTTATCAATAGCAGTGATTATTTAATGAAGTGGAAAAATGGCGTGACGTTCTCACCGCTGCTGGGTGATTCTATTGCTGCCGAGCAAGTCGGTGAGCGTTCATGATAACCATATAGAAAAAGTGGTTTAACACGGATGCGGGGTGTTGCCCTATGCAAGGGTCTATCATCTAAATCGTATTGAGGTAGACACCGATTATCTAATATGAGTTGGCCTGTAATGTTATGAAAGTAATTATCTACTATAATTAATTAACATTATTAAAGTAAGTTCTTTACCTCATTATAAGTTGGTTTCTTTTGTCAGTTTTTATGGGAGGGAGTTATTTTGTATGATCTTGCTTGTCTGTGTCGATTGTTCATCTGTAATTAATAAATGCCTCTTGTTTTTTGAATCCTAATAATATTGGTGCTCTTAATGAAAAACACAAACTTTTTAATAATGGATCCATTTCCTCGTTCACGGAATGCGATGTATAAATTAATAAATTAAACTAATGGCGCTACTGCTTTAGGTACCGTATCTAATTTCACTAGCTTAGAAGTGTTTCTCACATGTAAGAAAAATGTGGATGTCGTCATTTGCGAAATTTTTGATGAAGATACATCTGTGATTGACGCGATTGAGTTAATCTACTGGCTAGAGAAAAATAATCCAGAAATTTTATTTGTTATCCATAGTTCGATAAACTTGAAAGAATTCATTATGCAATGCTTACCTGATGAAATATATTTTAAAGAAGACAGTGTATTTGATTGCAAGCAAGCTCTAAGGAGTTTTGTAAAAAAATGCAGCACAAAAGAACCACTTTCTAGTAAAAATATGCAAGACGAAAGCATTGAATTGACTAAGGAGGAATGGAACATGGTTTATGGTTTTTGTTTATACTTCAATCAGAAAGATGTTGCAGACCGCTTCAAGTTCTCTTCGAGCAAAACTAGCATTTTAAAGAGGGATGCTATGAATAAGTTAAATGTAATTAATAATGTTGAATTTATTAAGCTTATAAACATAATTCGCTGCCCTATTAATTCGTCTTGAAGATCTTTTATTTTCTTGAAATATAGCATTTGCGCTGTATGTTACATTCTTGCTGTTGTAACAGGGTGTGTGTAAAACTGTCATTCCCGATTTTCTATATAGTTCGACAAGGAAAATAACATAAACGCATCGTGATTTTTTTGTTAATAGGTTCATTTGATGATACCTATGATAGAATATTGCTCTTTTCTTTTATTGAATTTGATGCTATCTGCTTTAGATAAATTCCCTTCACTAAAAAAATTTTATTTACACTATTATTTTTTTAAAGTTAGATTAATTTATTCATCCCTGATAAAACTCTAAGGATTTATATATGGCTTATATACCAGTCAAAAATACTGGAGCGCAAGCATACCAGCATACTGTGGAACAAGTGCTTGCGCAAACTCAGAGTCGGGATAGTGGGCCGGACCACAACGATGCGCTGGCGCGTTTGCACAAACATGGGCCGAACGCGTTACCAGAGGAAAAAGGCAAGCCGGGCTGGTTGCGTTTTCTTGCGCACTTTAACGATGTCCTGATTTACGTTTTGCTTGCGGCGGCCGTATTAACCGCGGTGATGGGCCACTGGGTTGATACACTGGTTATTCTCGGCGTGGCGGTCACCAATTCCTTAATTGGCCACATTCAGGAAAACAACGCGGAAAAATCCCTGAAGAGTATTCGCAATATGCTCTCCAGCGAGGCGCGTGTTATTCGTAATGGCAGTCATGAAACCATACCGACGACGGAAATAGTCCCGGGGGATATTATTGTCCTGCGCGCGGGAGATCGTATTCCAGCGGATATGCGTTTAATCGAAGCGCATAATTTACGCGTCGAAGAGGCGATTCTAACCGGTGAATCCACCGTGGTGGATAAACACATCAATCCGCTGAGCGGTGAACTTCCGCTGGGGGATCGCACCAACATGGTGTTCTCCGGAACAACCATCAGTGCGGGCGGCGGCGTAGGGCTGGTCACCGCTACCGGTAAGGATACGGAACTCGGCCACATCAACCAGATGATGGAGGGCATTGAAAAACACCGCACCCCGCTGCTGGTGCAGATGGACAAGCTGGGTAAAGCGATCTTTGCCATTATTCTGGCGATGATGGTCGCGCTGTTTGTCTTCAGCCTGGTGTTCCGTGAGCTCCCAATAGGCGAGCTGTTGCTTTCTCTCATTAGTGGGGGGCGAGGTCCAATGATGTAAAAAAACACGCTAAGATATTAATTCATTGTTTGTATTGGTATTTAACTGTCTTAACTCACCCTTCAAAATATCTTCTGGTAACGAAAACGTATAATGCCCCAGCATATTTATATGGCCATGTATCAGCGGCGATAAATTCCACAGCACAACCGTATTGGTCACCAGGCCCAGAGCACCTAGTTGATCTTCCTGACCCTCACGGTAGCGTTTTCTAATCTCACCACGTTGTCCGTAGCAAATGGCTCGAGCCACTAGGGCTCCGCTTGGAAAACGGAAAATATCCTACGCTAAGCCTATTTATTAAACAGCATAACAGACAGTTCAGAGCTAAAAGCGGATGTTAATGTCTGCCTTTATGAAACGCGCCATTGCGAATTTACCGCTGTTCAATACTCTTTTTGACAGGCTGCGAGCTCTTAAACGTACCACGTCAGCAGATTTTTCAATCATGAGCTAAAAGATGAGTTCTGTTAACATTTGCAAATCAAATAAGATACACTACCGCCTATATAGTCATGACCGGGTAACATTTTGTACGGGCGTAATCGTTTCTTCTTCATTGCAGCATGTATGGCATTGCTCTCAGTAGCCATGTTGTTCATTGCGCCTGTCATTTCTAAATCTTTAGTTCACCATTCCGATTGTGTGAATTCATCGGTTACGACTGCCATGCCTGAGCATCATGGTATGGCCATGTCAGGAATGCACCACAACATGGCTACGCCGGAACACTGCGAACAAAATCTCACCATGGTTCATAGCATAATGGCGGGACACGCTATGTCCCCAATGGAAGAAATAGCCTGTGGGTACTGTCAGCTACTGATTCATCTGCCATTCGTCCAGTTCGTGCTGACGGTAATGCTCTGGCTGATGTTGCTTTGCGTTCGTACTCCCCTCCCTCTGCTGGCTATCCTCAGTCCAATTTCCCGCGCCTGGACACCTCAGCGCGCTCGCGCACCGCCTGCTAGTTTTCTTTCTGCGAATTAATTACTCACACATATAGACGTAATCGGCTGCTTATCTCAGGACAGGCAAGCTCGCTTACGCCAGAAAAACTGTAAGGCAAGTCATGAAAACTAAACGCTTCGTACGTACCCCTCTTGCAGCTCTGATTATGTTGACATTCCAGACGAATGCTATTGCTGCCCAGGAGAGCCACGATCATGCAACGATGGAGGATGATTCCGTCATGGTTGTTACGGCTCCCGCCTTATCGCCGCTGGAGGTAATCACGTCTCCAAAAAGACCTCGTCAGCCTGTCCCGGCAAGTGATGGTTCCGATTACCTGAAAACCATCCCCGGTTTTTCACAGATAAGGGCCGGAGGCACTAATGGCGATCCGGTT